>JBDKVB010000020.1 GCA_039679385.1 Armatimonadia bacterium
TCGGCCCCGACGTAGTGGCTCGCCACCAGTGTGCAATGACGCAGACTGCGCATCCCCTGCTCCACGCCGATGGTGACCATCAGTTGTCCGCGACGTGCCGCAGGCCGCAGAAGACGGCGGACGACCATCTCCTCGTCGAGCGCCTCCACCACCGGACGCAACTGCCCCAAGTCCTGGTACTCCGGGTAATCCAGCGCGTAGACCGCTCCATCCACATACACCCGTTGGAGCCGATCTCCTTCCACCGCGGTCTTGATGGAGTCCAGCAGGGCCTCCGGAACGGCGTAGGGTGCCACGTCGTCTTCGAGCAGATCCGCCGCACACTGACTCAGAGCGCCGACACTCCTGCCGCAGTACCGCGACCTCAGAGCCTGGCTCAGACGCTCAGCCTGTCCCGCAAGCACGGGCTCCGGCGACTCCAGCAGGCAAGTGAAGCTTCCGCCCGGCTTGATCTGATAGGACAGCAGAAAGTTGCGCGAGCTCACGGGGTTGAGCTTTAGCTCCGCCAACCGCGCTTCCTCGTCCGGAGGAGCCATCACCATCGCCGGCGCCGCAGTGAGCTGCGACAGGACGCGCGAGGTGGTCCGGTAGACCTCCTCCGGATCACGCCGGGCCAGGTGCCGGTACTCCGATCGCACCCAGGCTGCCTGCTCCTCTCGCGGCGAACGCGGTGCCCTGATGGCGTCGACGTAGGCACGATAGCCCTTATCGACGGGAATGCGGCCGGCCGAGGTGTGAGGTTGCCGGATGTACCCGGCACGCTCCAGAACCCCCATCTCGTTGCGGATCGTGGCCGTGCTCACGTCGAGGGCACGACGTTCACGCACAGCCTTCGACCCCACCGGTGCGGCCGTCTCCACATATTCCTCGACGATCGCACCCAGGATGCAGGCACGTCGCGGGCTGATTTCCTCGTGGGCACGCCCGAGCACCGTCCACTCAACCTCCGTATCAAGCGCTGACACGCTATTGACCGCTGAACTACAATCAAGATAGTATTCCCATGCGCCTGTGTCAACATCATCAGGCAGCGTGTTGTGACGGCCAGCCGCTCGCCCTCTGTCCCGTCTCATGGCCGCCGATGGTAGTGCCGGTGGCTGGTTCCACATACACACTTGCCACGTACCTGGGACGGCTACCTTGTCCCCGGGGAGGCTCCTGATGACCCGTTTTTCCGCCCTGGTCGGTCCTGCCCTCATCGCCCTGTCGCTGACGGCGCGACCTCTTCTCGCATCACCGGCCACGGCTGCCCGACCCTCTGCTCAGACCGCAGCGAAGACTGCCGCACAGCCTGCAGCCCCCGGCGGCGAAGGGCTCCTCTATGACTACTGGCGTCTGGAAACAATGCTCACCCGGGCCCGGGACCAGATCAGCGCCGGCAAGCTCGACGCCGCTCTGCAGACCTGCACTAGGGCACGTGGACTCGGCCTGTGGGACCCTCGTCTCGAGAGCCTTGTCGGCGAGATCCACCTGCACCGGGGACACTGGACCGAAGCCGTCGTCGCCCTTCGACGCAGCACGATGAGTCGCACCGACAAGTGCAACCTCGCCGTGGCGCTGACTCAGACGGCGCGCTCCCGCCATGCGGAAGGCCGTTTCGCCGACGAGACTCGCCTCCTCAAGGAAGCCCTCTCGCGCGACCCGCAGAACGCGCTGGCTCACGCCTCTCTGGGGCTTGCCTTCCTGCAGCAGGGCGACCGGAACCTTGCTCTCTCTCACTGCCGCCAGGCGGTTGAGCTCGCCCCCACGTCCGCCGATGCCTGGAGCAGCCTGTCCGTCGTCTGCCTGGCCGCAGCCGACCTTCCGCAGGCCCACGAGGCCGCCCAGCGTGCCGTCGACGTGTCCCCCGATGACCCGGCTGCGCTCAGCAACCTGGCCTTCCTCGTCGCCGAGGAAGGGGACACAGCCGGTGCCGCCCGCCTCTGGGAGCAGGCAACACGTCTCGCGCCCTCCTACGCAGACGCCTATGCAGGTCTTGCCGTCGCCCAGTGGCGGCTTGGCGACCGCGATCGAAGTCGGTCGCTGTACCGCAAGGCCATCGGCCTCGATGCCACCTACGATGACCCACGGCAACTGGGACCGATTCACTACTGGACGCCGAAGGCCGTCAAGACCGCGACCGAGATCCGCTCCGCGCGCTAGTTCGAGTTCCCCTCCGCCTCAGTGGTGCTCACCGGCAGACCCTGCTCCTAGGGCTGCCCAACACATAGACAGGTGATGCCATGATGCGATCGACTCTGGTCCTGCTCTCCCTGGCCGCCTCAGCCACCCTGTGCTTCGCCCAGCCCCGAGTCCTGATGGAGTGGGACTTCTCCAAGGGCATGCAGGGCTGGTCGGCAGCCAACCACGTCTCCGACCTGAGGATCGACAACAACGCTCTCCACGGCACCATCACCAACTGGGACCCCTTCGTCACGGGGCCTCAGTTCCAGATTCCGGCCAGTCCCTGGCAGCGGATTGAGATCCGCCTCAAAACCGATGCTGACGGTACCGGCGAGTTCTACTGGACGAACACGACCGAGAGCCCCTACGGCGGGTTCATGCCTGAGAAGCACACCACCTTCCGAATGATCGGCGACGGCCAGTGGCACGACTACCAGATACTCCCCTTCTGGCAGGCCGAGAAGAAGATCATCCTCCTGCGCGTCGACTTCCCCAAGGTTCCTGATGCCGACTACGGCAAGCGCACCTTCGACATCGCCTCCATCCGCATCGTCGATCTCGGCGCACCGGCTGCGCTGAGCACTCAGACTGCCTGGGACTTCACCAAGAACCTCCAGGGCTGGGCACCTATGGGTGCCGGCACCGCAGTCTCGACCCCTCGGGGCGTTGACTACGCCACCGAGCCCGGCGGGTACCTGATGAGCCCGCCGCTGCAGATGCCCGTCGAGGGTCGCCTCTGGGTCTCCCTCGAGATGGCCGTCGACAAGGGCAAGAGCGGCACGCTGCGCTGGGCCACCAGCGACAAGTCCGGCCTCCAGGAGGCTCGGATCCCCCTGCGTGCCGATGGTCAGTTCCACCGCTACAACGTCGATATGGGCGCCTACGCAGGCTGGTCTGGTAACCTCGTCCTGCTGGGCCTGACCCCATCCGAGGAACCCGACGCCAAGGCTACGGTGCGCGGGATCGCCTTCGCGGAGGAACCCATGGGACGACCGGATGTCGGCTGCGTGTATCTCGGTACCGAGAACGGGATCAACCGAACAGGAACGCCCGTCCCTCTCCTGCTGCGCGTGACCAACTATGGCGGCGAGACCGCCACCGACCTGCGCCTTGCCGAGCTTTCCCTACCGGCAGGCGTGACCGTGTGCGACACTGGTGACTGGCGCAAGCTCGCTGAGGTTGAACCCCTCGACATCACAGACCTGCGCATCAACGTCATGGCCGCGCGACCAGTCACACAGGCACCCATCAGCGTCAAACTCGAGGGCACCGGCGCGACAGGCGCGGAATGCTCCGGAACTCTCACGATCACTCCCTCTCTGAACCTCCCGAAGGCCGACTATGTGCCTGTTCCACAGCCTGTCGAGAGTGACTACGAGATCGGCGCTCTCTACTTCCCGGGCTGGGGCAGCCCCGACCGCTGGTCACCGATCCAGCGCAATGCGCCCTGGCGCAAGCCGGTCCTGGGCTGGTACGATGAGTCCAATCCCGAGATCGCCGACTGGCAGATCAAGTGGGCCGTCGAGCACGGCATCAAGTACTTCATGGTCGACTGGTACTGGAGCGCCGGGTCCCGTCATCTGGAGCACTGGGTCAACAACGCTTACGCCAAGTCCCGCTACAAGGGCTACCTCAAGTGGTGCATGATGTGGGCCAACCACAATGCCGCCAACACGCACTCCGAGGAAGACCAGCGGGCGGTCACCAAGTACTGGATCGACAACTACTTCAACCAGCCCGGCTACTACCGCATCGACGACATGCCCGTCGTCACCATCTGGAGCGTCGGCAACATGCGGCGTGACATGGCCGACAAGGGCGGCGCCAAGCGCCTGCTGGACATCTCCCAGGAGATGGCTCGCGCCGCCGGCTACAAGGGCATCTACTTCGTCGCCATGAAGTTCCCGGAGGCCTCCACCGACCCCGACCTGGTCAAGCAACTCAAGGACGAGGGCTTCGCGATGACCTCCATCTACCACTACATGGACCACGGCGGCCAGGCCGCCGATCCACGACGCTTCTCCTTCGACCTGGTCGCCAACTCCAGCTACAAGTTCTGGCAGAACTGGCGAGCCGCTTCCGACCTGCCCTTCCTGCCGAACCTCGCGACCGGATGGGATGCTCGGCCCTGGCATGGCGAGAACACCATCGTCATCTCGGGCCGCACCGTTCCGCTCTTCGAGCAGATCTGCCGCGACGCCAAGCGCTTTGCCGACGAAACAGGCATCAAGCGCATGGTGATCGCGCCTCTCAACGAATGGGGCGAGGGCTCCTACCTCGAGCCTTGCGGCGAGTTCGGCTTCGAGATGTATGACGCCTTCCGCGACGTGTTCTGTAAGCGTCCCGCTCAGGGCTGGCCGCCGAACATCGCTCCGACCGACGTCGGTCTTGGGCCCTATGACTTCCCGACCGTGAACGAGAAACCGCGTACAGCCTGGGACTTCTCCGACGGCCCCCAGGGCTGGGGCTCCTTGATGGGCGTCAAGGACGTGAAGGCAGAGAACGGGGTGTTCACCTTCACCACGGCCAGCACTGACCCGGCCGTGAGCGTGGCCCTGCAGGGAATCTCCGCCAAGCCCTATCGCTTCATCGTCATACGGATGAAGATCGAGGGCATCGCCGCCGGAGACCAGGCGCAGCTCTTCTGGGCTACCACTTCCGCAGCCGCCAGCGAGGCCAGCAGCGTGCACTTCGACCTCTTCGCCGACGGCCAGTACCACGACTACGTGCTGCCGGTTGGCGAGAACCCGCGCTGGGTAGGACGGTTGCAGTCGCTGCGGTTCGACCCCTGCAGCAAGCCCGACGTCCGCGTCTCGATCGAAGAAGCGCGCCTCAGCGCAGACGGCAAGTAGCGAGGCAGGCCGGCGAGACAACAGCAGTCCGGTAGCACTCGGGCCAGGGCCTATCCCATCATCTTCATGGGAGCAGCCCTGGCCCGTGCGATTCCTGTACTCGTGACTGGCGGTCGTCGCTCTGCGGCAGACTACCGCAGCTTCAGCAGTGTCGCGAGGTTCGCCTTCTTGTCCACAACCGGCTCGATGGCGCCCGTCGCCGAGCTGAGCAGGCAAGTCACGCCTGGACCGTGACCGGCAGTGAGGCACTGGCCGTGTACCACGACTCCCACGGTCACGGCGCCGCGCAGGTAGATGCGGCCATAGCTGTTGTCGGCATCCACCAGGGCCACCAGATCGCCCAGGCGCAGGTCGCCCAGCCCGTACTCCTCCACCACCGAGGCGTCGAACATCTGGATGTCGTAGTCGCCCCGGAAGGCGTGGTTGCGCCCGAGTCCGCTGCCCATGATGCAGGCCGGGACCAGCTTCGCCACCTTGACCCGCAGCTTCCCCTCGTGCACGGTCGGGTTCATCTTCTTCAGGAGGTTGGGCGCGAGGTTCGCCACCGTGATCTCAGGGAAGTCGAGGAGCTTCATGCCCAGGCCACAAGAGTTGATCTGGATCCTGTTGCCGTAGCGCAGCTTGCGCAGGACCTCGGGCGGGAAGTCGACGAACACGTGCTCAATGCCGCCGTGCTTGCCGGTGACGACGCCCTTCTCGCCGGCAGCGGGTCCGTCCAGGATCTCCGCCTCGTTGCCCACGCAGGCCAGCATGTTCAGGCCATTGTTCGCCTCCGCGTCGGGGTTCTTGAGGCTGACCGCGGGCTCCACGTGATCGGCAGCCCAGCCCAGCGCGCGGTCGCCCACGCGCACATTGAAGCAGATGCCGCCCGTTCCCGGTACCATGATCGCTTCGCCGCGGGGTGTGATGTTGTACATCCCCGCCAGCTTTGGATGTGACGGCTCGCCGACGACGGCAATCTCCAGCAGTTGGTCCACATTCGTCTTCAGCATACCTGGTTGCTCCTTTGGCGATGACGAGTCGGACGCCTTGACTGCTCCTCTACTCGCAGGGACTAACTAGCGCTCTGCATCACCCGGCGGAAGGATGTACCACTCAGGAAGGGCTCGCGAGATCGTCAGCCCGTAGACACACTTCGCGCCGCCCTGCCTCAAGGCCCGGGCTGCTGCCATCATCGTCGCTCCGGTCGTGTACACATCGTCGACCAGTAGCAGGCTCGCGCCGGACAGCTTCCAGGGCTTGCGTGCGGCGAAGGCCTCGTGCATCTCCTCAGCCCGTTCCCGCGGTCCCATGTCCACCAAAGGATGGGTGTTCTTCACGCGCTCGAGGACGTCCTCCCACAGCGGCTTCTCGCAGCCCCGAGCGACTTCCTGCGCCAGCAGGTCCGCCTGGTCAAACCCTCGCCATCTCCGCCGCGCCGGATGCAGCGGCACCGGCACGATCGCCGCCACCTCCTCGAAGGGCAGCCTGTGTGGCCTCGCATACTCGTTGACGAACCGACGCACCAGCATCTCACCCAGGGGCTCGCACAGCCTACGCCGACCCTCGAACTTGTACTCGATCACCGCCCGTCGCAGGGGCCCGGTATGCAGACCCACAGACCGTGCACCGGTCAGCGCTGCTCGCGGGTGATCCCGGCAGTCGCCACACAGCGGCCATCCCGGTGCAGTGGGCGGATGTGGCTTGCCACAGCGGGGACACTGCGGCCCGTCGACGTACTTCAGCTCCGCCTGGCAGGCTTCACAGAAGGGCAGACGCGAAAAGGCCCCGCACCCGGCACACCGGGGCGGGGCCACAAGATCCAGCAGCTCCTGGGTGACTCGTCCAACAAGGGACTGTCGCCGATTCCGTCCCCGAGTCGGCTCCTTGGCCGACTCGGCGGCACTCGCCTCACGCTCTTGGGCAGAAGCAGGCCTCGGCAACATCCTCGCTGCGCGTCGTCCCCCGTATGGTTTGTGTCCTGATAGCAGCGCTACAAGCACGCCGGGCAGTCTAGCCCTACTGCAGCACCTTCGGCAGACCGCCGAGCCACGCTTCCTTCAGTTCCGCCAGTGACCACTTGAACTCGCGGTCAGCGGCCTTGATCTCCAGCTCGGCCTCCTCGGAGACTTCGCCGATCTCCCTCAGTTCGAGGCCGTAGCCCGCGAAGACCGCCTTCAGCTCCTCTTCCTTCCCCTTCGTCGCTTCCATCACGAAGCCACTGGACTCGGAGAAGAGGTACTTGTCCAGGCGCAGGTTGGTCGGCACCTTCTCCAGGTCGATCTCCACACCAAGCCGGCCCTTCGCGAACCCGCCGAGGCACATCTCGGAGACCGCCACTGCCAGGCCACCATCGGAGATGTCGGTGCAGGCCCGCAGCAGTCCGGCGTCGATCGCATCGGTGACGGCGTAGATCATCGACCGCTCCCGGTCCCACTCGACCTGCGGCACGTTGCGGCCAAGCCCCAGTCCGAGCGCCTGGTACAGCGCACTGCCGCCGAGCTCGTCCTTGCGCGGACCGACCAGGAAGAGCTTGTCGCCCGCCTGCTTGAGCTGCATCGTGATGGCCTTGGAGTAGTCGGCCATCGTACCCACGCAGGCGATCACAGCGGTCGGCGACACGGCGTTACCTGTCGCGGACTCGTTGTACAGGCTTACGTTGCCCGAGATGATCGGCACGGGCTGGTTCTCATAGCCCTTCAGCCACAGTTGCTTGGCGGCGTCAGACAGACCGCGTACGCCATCGCGGAACTGGGCGAAGGCGATCGGGTTCTCTGGGTTCCCGTAGTTGAGGCAGTCCGTCATGGCCTGCGGAACGGCGCCGACCGAGGCCACGTTGCGCATGGACTCGGCGACTGCGCAGGCGGCTCCCCAGTAGGCGCTAATGTCGCCATAGGCCGGGTTGCAGTCGACAGCCAGCGCACAACCGGCCGTGCTCCCCGCCAGAGGCGCGCAGACACCGGCACCGGCCTCACCGGGGCGGATCACGGCGTTGCCCTGCACTTCGCTGTCGTAGGCGCGATAGACGAAGGCCCGTGAGCACACATTCGGATGAGCCAGGACCTTCAGCAGCGTCTCCTTGAGGTCGGGCAGATCGTAGGTCGGCTCCTGTCCCTCGTAGGCGACGGTGCCCTCTTCGCGCACATAGGTGATGCCGCTGGTGACGGCGTCGATCGGTGCATCGCACACGATCGTCTTGCCCTGCTTGATGCGGTAGGCCTTCTCCTGCAGGACCGGACCGATGATGCTGGCACGTGCGCCCTCGTAGACGTTGGGAAGGTCCCAGTCCTCGTTATAGATCCGCAGGACTTCGTCGGCGAAGCTCGCAGGCACCGCGAGCACAAAGCGCTCCTGAGTCTCCGCGCACATGATGACTTCGGGCACCATGTTCGGCAGCGCCACGTGAACGGCATTGAGGTCGAGCTCGATCCCAAAGCCGCCGGCAGCGCAGATCTCGGAGCTTCCGCAGGCCAGGCCGCCGCCACCAATGTCCTTGATGCCGATGGCGATGCCGAGTTCCTTGGCCCGGTCGCGCACGGCCTCGTTCGCCTTGCGCATGCACAGTACATTCTCCAGGAAGGGGTCGGGAACCTGAACGGCGCCCCGGTCCTCCTCCTGATCTTCCTCATCCAGGATCTTCGAGGCGAAGGCGCTGCCGCCAAAGCCGGAGTCGTCGGTCGGCTTGCCCACGAGGATGATCACGTAGGGCTCGTCCTTGGCCTCCGGCGGAACGGCGGAGTGAATGATGTCTTCCTCGGCCACCAGGCCAAGCGCGACCACGTTCACCAGGCAGTTGTCGTCGAAGCTGGAGTTGAAGTAGATGTCGCCTGCCAGGCAGGGGACGCCCAGGGCATTCCCATACTGCCAGATGCCGTCGACCACTCCGCCGACGACCCACTTGGTCCGGTCGGCGTTGGCGCCCGTCGGATCACCGAAGCGGAGTGGGTCGGCTGTCGCGATCACGCGAGCACCCATGCAGTCGACGTCGCGCACGATGCCGCCAATCCCCGTCGCTGCGCCCTCATTGGGCAGCACCTGGGACGGGTGATTGTGGCTCTCGTGAGCCATCACAATACCGTACCGCTTCCCCTCGTGCTCGGTGAGGAACACGATGCCGGCGTCCTCTTGCGGCCCCAGCATCACGTTGGGGCCCTCGGTGTGCATGAACTCCTTCAGCGTGGGCCGGCTGCTCTTGTAGGAGCAGTGCTCAGACCACTCGGAGTTGAAGATATGCATCTCCGTGAGGGTCGGGTCGCGCTTGAGGAAGTCGGCGATCTTGCGCGCCTCGTCCACAGTCAGGCCGACACCGTGCTCGGCCATGAACTTGCGCAGTCCTGCATCATCCAGCTCGGACACGGGCAAACGTCGAGAATCGAGGGTCATCTTTCAACTCCTGCACATCATCAGTCGCGCGAACCCGGCCCCACGGCCGAAGGATCCACGCGGCCCGAACTTGTCTGAAGCCTATGCTGCTTTGAGCAGCACAATGATACCTTACCGAACCGCCTTGCGCAACTTCCGACCTCGCATCGTTGACTCCAGGGGGCCTCCCGCGTAGATTGGAGCCATGATCTCGCCGTCACGGCTCCCTGGTGCCCTGCTTGTCCTGGCCTGCGGCGTCTCGCTCGTGGTCGCCCAGCCTGCGACGACCAAGAAGGCTGCCTTCTCCAGCGGTCCCCTCTCGGCCATCAACGACGTGTTCGACGACCTCACCGAGCTGGCACCAGATCGACCTCCGGCCGTGGTGGTCCTGTGTCTCAAGCACCCCGACACCTTGCGTGCGGCCCTTGCAGCGCCACCCGGATCCGGGCGCACCAACCTCGACTACTTCACCAAGGTGGCGCGCCTGGCTCAGGAGACCTCAGGCCTGCGAGCGGTCATCCTGCACTACGCTCAGCTTCCCGACGAGCACGTCTTCGCCAACACCTGCGTCAAGGCGCTGGTCATCACCGCCATGGACAGAACCCTCGCGGAGTCCTACAACGCGCGGATCCGGGCCACGATCCGCGAGACCAGTCTACCCATGATCGGCTTCTGCGGCGGATGCCAGATCATCTCGGGCGCCTTCGGCGGCGCGATCTCCCAGATGCGTCCCCTACGCGAAGGCGAAGCCGATCCGAACCCCAGGTACACTCCGGGCATCTTCAAGGAGTGGGGCTTCATGCCCGTCAGAGTGACCCAGCGCGACCCACTCTTCGAGGGCCTCGGTGACCAGTTTGTCGTTCGCGAGATGCACGCCTGGGAGATCACCCGCCTGCCCGAGTGCTTCGAGGTCCTTGCCTCGACCGACGCCTGCCGGGTCCAGGTCATCCGACACAAGACCCGGCCCCTCTACGGGACGCAGTTCCATCCTGAGCACGCCACGGACGAGTACCCCGACGGGAGGCGCCTGATCCGCAACTTCTTCGTCACTGTGGGGATCGCCGCACCGGCTGTCCCCTGATCTCCTGACTTCGCCTCGTGCTTCCCGTCACCAAAGGAAAGCGGGGCCGCCCCTGAAGAGGTGACCCCGCTCGGTTCATGCTTCTCCTCGCCCGGCCGCGTGCTCCGGACGACGCTCTACTGGACTGCCTTCACCTTGGGCGGATAGATGAAGTCCAGGTACTTGCCGGCCACGTCGGCGTGGAAGGTGTCGCCGTCGTGGATGTACAGGCGGAACGTGAAGTTCAGCGCGTCACCCTCCTCCAGGGCGTAATCGCCACGCTGGCTCCAGTCATCGGTGAAGTCGTGGAGACCCCACTGGTTGGCGGTGAACAGACCGTAGTTGCGCACGTGCCAGGTGGTCGGGTAGCGCAGGTTCTCCGGGTGATCGAAGATCGCGATGCCGCCGATGCCGCTGGCAATCGGTCCGTAGTAGTCGACCCATTCGGCCTTCTTGCCCCAGCACTCCTCCTCGTTCACGCCGCCGAAGGAGTTGCGGAAGGTCCCACCGTTGCGCGCATGGGCGGTCTCGATCATCCGCACCGAAAGGGTTCCAGCTTCCTTCGTGTCGCCAAGGAACACGCCGCCGTAGGCCGCCAGCCAGGTGATGTCCCAGTCCATGATGCGGCAGTTGTCCGGGTGGTTGTACACCCGCACGCAGGTGATCTCCTGCAGCAACTGCTGGCCCTTCGGGCTGACCCAGTCGTTCACTGATACGAACTCCCCAAAGACGGGGCCTTCCGCCAGGACCTCCAGCGCACGGTTGACGCTCGAAGCATGGCCGTCCATCTCGCTCCAGTTGTCGAAGCCATTGACGCTGCCCTGGGCCACGTACAGCGAGCGGTGGTGCGGATGGTCCTTCTTGGCGCACTCGGTGACCTCTGCCCCACCGGGCCCCAGCACCGGGTAGCAGTAGGGGCGGGCGATGCCCTCCTTGACGATGTAGCTGGTGAAGAGCTTGCCGCCGACCTTCACGTCGGCCTTCTCGCCCTCAATGTAGTCGATGCTGACGCCGGACGCGTCGCCACCACAGCAGCCACAGCCGCAGGCGTCCTCGGCCTCGCCGATGATATAGCGCTTGCTCTCGCCAGCCTTGAGCTCCGGTACGATCCACGTCAGTTCGCACTCACACTCGCAGCTCTCCTCGTCCTCACACTCGCAGCCACCCACGCACTGGCAAGGTACCTGCACTCCGGGCTTGCCGTCCGCGCCGAGCTCAAACAACGCATGGCCTTCGCCGCAGCCGTCGCCGGCGGTGCAAGGATAGGACACGACTACGTCCTTGCGGTCGTGGGGACCGGCCTGCACCTCAAGAATCGTCCCTGGTTCGTGATCTGCCATCTGAAACGGTCTCCTTTGTCCAATCGTCTGTCGAGCAGTAGTATCGACACTTTGGGGATCAGCCGACGCCTCTGTCCCAGCGTCGGGCCTCAGGACTTGGCCCCGGTCATCTGCCGCAGGACCTCCAGGGAGGCCTCTGCAGCCTCGGCAGAGTCGTCCAACTCCGCCTCCAGGGTCACGCGTCCATCATACTCTAGTACAGCCAGAGCGGCAAAGAACCCGGCCAAGTCTGCCCCACCTTGACCCAGTGCAGTCCGCCCGCGGTCGCCACAGTGAACGTGTGCGATCAGTCCTCTGGCCTGCTCAAGAGTCTCCCAGGGCTCTTGCGATAGGTCCATGTGATGGGAATCGACCGCAAGCCCCAACTGTGCACGTCCAAGCTTGCGTACCAGGTCTGCCGTTTCCTCGATCGAGTTGAGGCTGTTCGTGTACTCCGCCGCCAGCGGATGCACGGCCACCATCAGCTCCCCGGCGTAGTCGGCTGTCATTCCCAGGAAGTAGCGGAGCTGGTCCAGGGCTTCGTCGCGGGGATAGTCCGGCGGAATGCGTCGCGCCTCAGCACAGCCAAAAACGACGGTGCGTGCCCCGATCTCCTCTGCCCGATCCAGCGTCAGGGCCACGAGCTTCTCCACCCGTCGCCAGTCCACCTCGTTCCCCACGAGCTTCAGGCCCGTGGGGATCAGGCAGTTCACGACCTCCGGCGTCAGCGCTGCACGCCGGACCTCACGCCGCAGGGCGTAGTAGTCGCCGGGGTCGCCCTCAGGGCGGAGGACCTCCGCCGGCAATTCCAGGTACTGGAAGCCCATCTGGGCCAGGCACTCGATCCTGGCATGGTCCTCCTCGGTGCCGGTGAAGCCGAGACAACACCCAAAGCGCATGGTCACCCGCTTACCCTCGCACGAGGTGATGGACGCCCTCAGGGGCGTCTGGGGTCGATCCTTGGTTCTCTCTTCCCCAGCCCTGCGCCCCTCACCTCCTCGTGCCAACGGGGCAACGGAGTAAGCCTCTTCCGGCCTGCGGTCGAGTGTCTGGCCCTTACCCACTTTTGGGGATGGGTATAGGTTTTGGTATGAGGAGGCGGCGGGTGAGTTTTGCGAGCCAGGGGTCGTGGTGGCGCACCAACTGCAGGCCCAGCCACAGGACGCTGGCCGTCTT
>JBDKVB010000021.1 GCA_039679385.1 Armatimonadia bacterium
CAGTGCCGATGCCTTCCGTGTGATTCAGGAGGGGACGGAGGGCCTCACGGTCCAGCCGACGACCACCGACGGCAAGTCCGCCACCAATCACCTGGCGACCGCGATTCTCGCCCGGCAGAGGAGACGCAAGCTCCGCGGTCGGTACTACACACCGGGCTCCGACACCGAGAGCCTGCGTATCCTGCACCCCTATGCCGTGATCTACCGCAGCCGCGCTCACTATCTGACTGCCTTCTGCGAGACCCGCGGGAAGGAGCGCACCTTCCGCCTCGACCGCTTCCGCACGCTCGAGATGCTTGACGAGACGGCGGACATCCCGGCCAACTACAACCCCAGTGCCGCCTTCACGAATGCCTGGGAGGTCGTTGGCGGGCGCAGGACTCGCGTTGTGATCCGCCTCCGGGGCGAGCTGGCGCGACGGATGCGTGATGCCCAGTTGCACTCCTCGCAGAAGGTCCTGCCCTCTTCGTCGGACCTTTTGGACCTGCAGTTCAGCGTGGCGATTTCGGAGGAGTTCGTGGGCTGGATCCTGGGCCTTGGCCCGGAAGCGCTGGTCCTCTCCCCGCAGACTCTCGCGACGCGCATCCAGACTCAAGCGGCCGCCGTCGCTGCAAGCTACGGGGCAGAGGAAGAGACCGTCGCGAAGTGAGACACAGCACTGAGTTCTCACTTACGGAATGCGACCGCAACGTGGTGGCTGTGCAGGGCGTCTGATATGTTTTCCCACATATAGAGTCAGGTTGACGGGATGCGCTTTCCCTCTCTATCATGACGGGTGCCAGCCACCATGTTGTCTAGGGCAAGCAGATACGGGCATGACGCGCAGGGGAACACATGGATATCAACGAGGTGATGCTCTACCTGCTTGGCAAGCTGTCTGATGGTGTCCTCGCCGGAGGTGGCAAGGACATATGGAAGCGGCTAAAGAGTCTTCTACAGCGTCTCGTCTGCAAACTCCTCAGGAGGAAACCGCCAGCGCCAGAAGCAGAGGACGACTTTCGTAGCATCGCAGGGGATATGGGACGACGTCAGACTAACCCACCCGACCAAGCGCCTCGCGACATCGAGACTTTCACAGCGCGGAAGTGCGAACTGGAGGCGATCAAGCAAGACCTCACTCACCAGGACGGGGCACCTGCTCTCTGCATCCTCACTGGCATGGGTGGCGTCGGCAAGTCGGCTCTCGCGACCCGCGCTGCTCATCAACTCAAGGGCAATTTCCCCGACGGAACCCTCTGGGCTGACCTTGGGACGGAGGGACATGTCGACGTCGCACGTGAGTTCGCCAAAGCCCTGGGGGACGGCGATGAGATGCCAGGCTCCCCAGAGGGCGTCCAACGCCGCTACCGTACAGCCCTCCAAGGTAAGCGCGTCCTCATCGGCCTCGACAACGCTCAATCGAGCGCACAGGTCGAGTACTTGCTCCCGAATTCCGCTCCGGCAGCAGCTGTCGTCACTAGCCGCGAAGACATGCCCAGTCTGGCCCAGTATGGCGCCGTCGCCCGAAAGGTCGGCGTGTTCTCCCCGCCAGAGGCCCTCGCACTCCTTCGGCAGCACGTTGGCGATCGGGCGGACGACGAGCGAGATGCTGCCGAGGAGATCTGCCGGCTTGTCGGTTTTCTCCCGCTGGGCCTCAACATCTGCGGGGCTTCTTGGGGCACAGGCAGGTGGCCGACTCTTCGTGCCGTTGCCGAACGTCTCCGACAAGAGGACTCGCGTCTGGACCGCCTCAAGCTGGGGGACGATGGGGCCCAGGACGTGCGTGCTGTACTGGAAGTCAGTCTCACAACACTCCGCCCCGAGTTGAGCAAGCTGTTCTGTCTCCTTGGGCTTCTCGGCCGAGGAGACTTCGGCTCCACCAAGGTTGTGCCTCTGCTTGGGTCAAGCAAGGATGAGGCTATCGAAGCCCTGGGCGAACTGGTCTCCTTGTCGCTGTTGCAGCCCTCCAACAAGGGCGGCTACTGCCTTCACGATCTCCTCTACCTCCTGGCGAAGGAGCGACTGCAGCGGGAGGTTCCCAAACCCGAGCGAGATGCTGTCCGCCGGCGGCTCGGAAGGGTGACAAAAGCCCAAGCCGAAGCCACGCAACTGCGCGAATGCGGCGACAGCTTTAGAACGCGGGGCATGCTATCGGAGGCCGTCGAGGAGTACCGGCGTGCGCTGGAAGTGAGCGAGAAGATCGACGACCGTCAGGGGCGGGCTGGGACCTTGTTCAATCTGGCCCTTGTCTACGGGGATCAGGGCGAATTCGACAAGGCCATTGGCGCGTACGCGGAAGCATACAAACTGTCTGAGCAGGCTGGCGACCAATCGGTGCCAGAGATATCGTGGGTTATCCTCGCCGTTGTCTGGGACCGTCTGGACGAGACTGTCAGTATGGACATCGCAACGTGGGAGCGCATGCAGAGGATGACCCATGAGATTGGGGATACTCGGGCGGAGCTTGTGGCTTGGCGCTGGCTCGGCTCTTTTCACATGGAGCGACAAGAGTGGTGTGAGGCTTCTGAAGCATACCAACAGATCGAGGCGCTCGCCCAGAAGGTCGACGACCACGAGGCACAACTCGCCTCCTTCGTCGGTCTAGCCAGCGTTTGTGCAGAGCAGGGAAGGCCCCACGACGCTATGGCCCACATGGAGCGGTTTGTGCAACTCTTGGACCCAGTAGAGGATCGCAACGTTCTCTGCAGACTGCTGATGTTGCTCGCAAAACTTCAGTATTCCCTGGGCGAGTTTGACAAGGCCCGTGAGTCTGTCCGGGAGGCTGTGGAGGTCGCACCGAGCGACCTTCTCGATGAGGCCCAGAAGCTGCAGAGACGACTGCGACGACGCCCGGGGAAGCTATCCCTTCTGATCCGTATCCTCCGTACGCGTCCTTTCTGACCCCCTCTCTCCTATTCCCTCTCCCCCTCACCAAGCCGTGAAACAACTCCAACCCTCCGGACGTCTCACTGCTCAGAGTCCTCAACCACCTGCCGAAGTATGCTAAGCTCAAGGCGGACGTACCTTGTATGGAAGCGTCACACCAACTCCCTGCCCACCACCGGAGGGCGCGACCCGTGCGATACACTACACTCTTCTTCACCCTACTGGCCCTCGGAGCCCTGGGAAGCCTCACCCTCACCCCACCCGCTGCCTGGGCCATCAATATCGACTTCGACGGGGATGGCGGCTTCGATGTCCCTCTGCCGCCACCGCCTCCTCCACCAAACGACCCGACGCCTGATCCCACTCCCGACCCAACACCGGACCCGACTCCCGATCCAACGCCACCACCGCCGCCGACTCCTACACCTCCACCACCACCGCCGACACCGGTGCCCGTGCCGACGCCTGCACCGACACCGACGCCTGCTCCCACTCCGCCACCACCGCCGGTCTATGTTCCGACGCCGACTCCTGCGCCGGCACCGGCACCAACACCAACTCCGCAGCCACCATCGCCCGCCGTCCTCAAGGCGAAGACGACGCTGCTCAATAACCTTCAGCCCGTGCCGCCGACGGCCACCGTCGATCTCAAGGCCGAGCGCACCGAGCAGCTCCAGCGCCTTGAGCAAGACATCGACCGCCTCGAGGCCGATCTCGCACGCACCCAGGAGCAGTTCGCCCGAATCAGCAAGCAGGTACAGGGCGATGCCCAGGCCATGAAGGAATGGGTCGATCTCTCCAACGAGACCCTCCGCAACACCTGGGACCGCTCCCTCAGCTTCACCGCCGACATGCTCATCGGCATGCCCATGGAGCGTCTCGCGCATCTCACCCGCCTGCGCAACACCGCGATCAACGACAAGATGGGCAGCCTGCTCAACCAGCTCATCAACTCCCGCGATCCGGCGCAGCGGGCCCAGATTCGAGCTGCCCTGGCTCCTCTGCGCAAGGAACGCGACATCCTCTCCGGCGACTGGATTCGACCGCGTCCGGGCTTCCAGGCCGTCAACACCGTCTCTGCCGGAAGGGGTCTGTCCGTGGGCAGCACCGAGCGGTTGATCCAAAACGTCGGCGAGGCCAAGAGCACCTATGATCTCGCCCAGTGGACGGAGAGCACCTCCGGCGACTTCGAGCGGCTGGAGGAAGGCACCCGGCTGCTGTCCGACATGTGCTTCAGCCAGGTCGACCTGAATCTCGAGGTCACCGCGAAATCCCCCGGCTGGTCGATCGGCACCTATATCCAGTTCGGGCACTTCATCGTCGATACGTCGCAGGATGTCCTGGCCCAGTGCCTCAGCGTCCAGCGCGTGAATCAGCTCGACCGCAACTCCGAGGAGTACCTCAGGGCCGTGGACGCCCTCAGCAAGCACATGAAGACGACCATGGAGACCCTCAAGACCAAACGGGCGGAGTACAAGACAGCCGTCGCCGGGCAAGTCTCGGGAGGTGCCCACTAATGCGCAGAACTTACCTTTGCCTGCTGCTCTGCCTGCTGCCGCTGATTGCCCGGGCAACTCCGCTGATCGAGGCTGTGGAGAGTGGCGACCGTGACCGCGTGATGGAGGTTCTCGCCGAGGACGGCGCCGATCCCGATGAGGCCGACCAGGACGGCACCACGCCCCTGCAGGCTGCGGCGTATGGCAACTTCCCGAGGATCGCGATCGCCCTCCTCGATGCCGGAGCAGACGTGGACCTGCCGGGCGAGTACAACGATACCCCGCTCGGCACGGCGGCGGAGAACGGCAACACGGAGACGCTGATCGTGCTGCTCGACCGCAAGGCCACGATCGACAAGCCCTGCGGTGACGGGGGCTCCACACCGCTGCACATGGCCGCTGGGAACGGTGAGATTGGAGCCCTTGACGTGCTGATTGACCATGACGCCAACCTCGAGGCCAGGGACAAGAAAGGCGAGACGCCGCTGATGTGGGCCGCTCATGGTAGCTGGAAGGGCGAGGACGCCGAGCGGCTGGTCACTGCCTCTCACCTGATCTATGCCGGGGCCGAGATCGATGCCACCTCGCAGTCGGGCGATACGGCGCTCATGGCGGCCGTTCGTGGAGACAACCTGGGGATCGTCAAGCTCCTGGTGGACCACGAGGCAGCGGTGGACTTTCAGGACAATCAGGGCACAAACGCCTTGATGCTCGCCGCCGAGCGAGCGAAACTGG
>JBDKVB010000022.1 GCA_039679385.1 Armatimonadia bacterium
AGAGTGGAGCCCTGTGCAACGTGGTGGTCACCTACGCCGCTGCTGGTGACCGCTGGAGTGAGGAGCGTCGTCTGATTGGTTCCGAGGGTTCGCTTCTGATCCGGGACAATCCCGAGGACGAGATGCCCCTTCTGGCCTTCCACCAGGACGAGTTCCGGCCCCTCAAGGTCATCAACCCGCCCGAGATCAGCAGTTGGGCAACGCGCGAGGCAGTCATGAGCTTCGTGGATTGCGTCCTGCACGACAAGGACAGCGACGTCACCCTCCAGGAGGCACGGTCAGCCGTCGCGACGATCACCGCCGCCTACGACTCAGCCCGTGACCGCCGCCGAGTCGAGGTCGTCGCCTAACCACAGGCCATTCCCGAGACGCCGCCTACTACTGCCCCTTCTCCGTCGGCCCTGCGTGCTCGCGGACCATCTTCTCCACGGCCTGCGTCACCTTTTCCCTGCGCTTCGCGTCGGCCTTCACCTTGTCGGCGTAGGCCGTGAACTGCTCAATGGTCACCCCGGCTTCCTTCAGGATGGCCCCCAGGACCGCCGCCATGACTGTCTCGTTGCTCCGCTCCTTCTCGCTGAGCTTGAGCACCGCCACGGTGTACTTTGCCGTCATCGCGGCGAACTTGTCGTCATTGAGCGGGCCCTCGGGAACACGCCAGGGCTTGGCAGCGGAGTCCTTCGCCCCTCCGGTCGCAGGCTTGGGTTTCGCCCCTGAGGTCTTGGCCGCGGGTGATCCTGTGCTTGCCTTCGGTGCGGTCCCCGCCTGACCGGCAGCGACCTCCGTCCCGCCGGCCGGTGTACTCGCAGTGGGAGCGCCGGGTGCCTCGGAGGTCGTCGCCTCGGCGTTCACCGCGGGACTTGGCGCACTCTCCCCAGGAGCCGGGGCTGCCAGGTTCGCACTCGTATCCGCGGGAGCCTGCTCGCGGTTCCTCCCACACCCCGCAACCATCACCAGCGTCACTACCACGACAAAAGCGGCCCACAGAAGGCACCGGTCGCGCTGAGTTCTCTGTCGCCTCAAGTTGATCGTCTCCTGACTGCTTCGATTTGCAGCTTACTTGATACCTCCGGCGGTCAGCCCGCGCACCAGGTGCTTCTCTACCGACAGGAACAGCGCCATCACCGGGATGGTCGCCAGCAGGGCCGCCGCCATGAGGTAGTGCCATTGCGTCTCGTACTGGCCAATGAAGCTCGGAATCGCCACCGTCAGCGTCCGCAGTTCGTCGCTGGGGACGAAGGTCAGCGCGAACACGTACTCGTTCCACGCGCCGATGAAGGCGAAGATGACCGTCGTCACCAGACCCGGCAGAGCCAGTGGAAGGATCACCCGCCGGATCGTCTGCAGTCGCGAGCAGCCGTCGATCAGCGCTGCCTCCTCGATCTCCTCGGGCACCGTGCTGAAGTACCCCGTCAGCAGCCAGATGCTGAAAGCCAGCGAGCATGCCGCGTTCACCAGGATCAGCGCCAGGAACACCTTCCAGCCTTCCAGCGCCTCGGCCACCCAGCCGGAGGGGAAGACATGAATCCACTTGAAGGCGTTCACCAGCCCGTCGTCCGTCTGGAGCAGGTGGTAGTTCTGGAACTGCGCGAACAGGGCCAACACCAGAACAATCGGCGCGAACATCTGCGTCACGAGTATCCCGAACAGCAGCGCCTTCTTGCCCCAGAACTCCAGGCGGCTCAGCGCATAGGCGGCCGGAAGCGCACACAGGATGTTCAGCAGCGTCGCTCCGGTCGCGACAATCAGACTGTTCAGGAAGCACTGGCCCAGCGGCATTGCCCGGAAGCACTCGATGAAGTTCGAGAGTTGCCAGTGTTGGGGAATCAGCGAGTAGTGGGCCTGCCCGTAACCGCTGATCTCCTGCGGCGACTTGAGCGCCGTCGAGAGCATCACAGCAAAGGGGAACAGGACCCCCACCAGAACCGGGAGGATCGCCAGGTAGTACAGTCCTTTGAGCCAGCCAGGTACTCGCATTTTGCCTCGAGGTTTCAGGGCTCCAGGTAGGTCATGAAGCCGGTCATGCCCGGCAGCTTCAGCAGGTCTCGGTCAACGTCCGAGTAGATGCTGGTGCGCGACAGGTACAGCTCCACGCCCGCCGCCTTGCAGGTCGGGCCGAAGTACTCTCTCAGGTCCTGCTCCAGCGGCCGCATCGCCACCTCATCTTGCTCGCTTTGCACGTAGCCCGGACGGTGCATGGAGTTCGGGTAGTGCCACCCGCCGGTGATCACCCCGACCACCAGTCCGTCCACCAGCTTCTCCTCACACCACCTTCGCCAGTCCAGCCGCATATTGCCGTAGGGAGGGCCTATCGTGTCCGAGCGCGGCATCGCAACCACGACTTCCTTGCCCGGGATGGCCTGCCGGGCATCCCGCAGCAGTTGGGTCAGTCCCTCCCCGAGCAGATCATACCACTCGGGTCGCGAGAACTCCTCGGTGCGCAGGTCCTTGCCGTAGCGCCGCCGGTACTCCTGCACGACGGGCTCATTGTAGCCGAACTGGTCGGCGAAGTCAGCGGGCTGTGAGTGTGTCCGCGTGCACAGGTATAGCCCGTCGAAATCCCACTTGGCCATCAGGTGCCGCAGCACCCCGACCATGTACTCCCGCGCCTGCGGGTAAGCGTAGCACAGAACCCCGTACTGCCGCTGCTTCCCGTCGCGGCTCTCCATCAGGTACTCGGGATGCTCAATCGTGAACCGCGCCTCCCACGGGAAGGGTGACGCGCCTCCATAGAGCACCGAACTCGGACTGCCGCAATCGAAGATGGTCTGGTACGCGTAGACCTTGATCCCCGCCGCATGACACTGCCGCAGGATCTCGGCGTGCATGTCGCCCTGAACCTGCGCCAGGGCCTTCATGTACCAGTGATCCGGCGGCATCCGGCGCTCGCAGAACTCCAGGATGTACTCCTGGTCGCAGCGCAGGAAGACCTTCTTCACGCCCCGCCGCTGACACTCGCGAACTAGCTCCAGCGCATGCTCGGGCCGGTTGAGTTGCCGCCAGCCCTTGCCCACCACAATCGCGTCGCCGAAGCTCACATTGATCGCATTCGTCAAGCCGGTGGTGTCCATCTGGTAGCGGTCGTCGTCAGGCAAGGCTGACAGACGTGCCTGCGACACCGTACCCTTCATCCAGGCATCCTGATCCTGCCCGGTCTTCTCGTCGCGGTACTGGTAGCGCCCCAGCCACAGCTCCGGTCCGCCACGCTTCAGCGGCCCACGTCCTCGCAGGCTCACCACGCTCCGACCGTTGACATACAGCAGGCACAGGTCGGAGGCGCGGTACTCGAAGCTCACCTCAAGGTCTTGCCCCAGCGGCAGCGCCTGTTCATAGCTCCCCGCCAGACGGCCCGATTGCGTCTCCAGCAGCACCCGCAGACGCCCCTGACCATCCACGTACACGCAGAAGCACCCCGGCCAGGAGAGGGGCACAGTACCACCCCGCCTCTCGTCGAGGCGGAAGCGCACCTGCACGCGGAAGCTCACCGGCTTCCAGGAGTCCGGCACAGCGACGCCGGCATAGCTCCCGGCAGCGCCGTCAAGCACAAGGGCGCTCTGGTCACTGCCGGGTTCAGTGGCCTCGCGAGCAGTGCCGTGAAGCGTCACCGGCGCCGTCAACTCGCCGAAGCTGACCGTGGCAGCCATCGCTGGTGCGCTGAGCGCCAGGCACACAAGAAGCGCCGTAAAGGTGGGACGGCTGATGACGGAGAGGCGCATGGGCGATGGCTCCCGGCAAGTGAGGTTACTCTTGTGGGTGCAATTCGCCGCGCAGGGCAGGGGAGACCTTCCGGCGCCGGGGCAAGGCGCCAGGCGGTTGCGAGTCCCAGGGGCAGCCTGGGGTTCTCAGTGCCGGTGTAGCGGGGGATCCTCCCGCATCTTGGCACGTCTGCTGAGTGTGGCACAGATCGCGGGCTTACGGCCGGACACGACGAACCTGACCTGGTCTCCGGCCTGCAGACGGGTGTCCGGCTGGGGAACGACTTCCTCTACGCCGCGGGCAACGGTCACGACGAGGCAGCCCGGTGGCAGCCCGAGATCATCGACCCGCCGTCCCTCCATCCACGAGCGGGACTCGACGGCCAGCTCCAGAGTGACCGCCTCTGTGGCATTAGGGCGCTCCGGCACGCCCCGGCGGTTGAGGTCATACTCCAGCAGTGCCTCATAGATCGGCTTGTTCCCGAGGCGCTCAGCGACGAGGAAGGCCACCATGCAGGCCACCAGCAGCGCCAGAAGCTGGTCGTAGTTGCTGGTCATCTCGAGGATCAGCACGATCCCAGTGAGCGGCGCGCGCACGATCGAGGAGAAGGCCGCCGCCATCCCGACCACCGCAAAGGCCGCCGGCGTGTTCGCTACCTCCGGGAAGGCCAGTCCGCTTACCTGGCCGGTCATGAGGCCGACGAGGCTCCCCAGCACCAGCAGCGGCGCGAAGATACCGCCTGGCACCCCGGCCCCATAGCTGACGATGGTCATCA
This sequence comes from Armatimonadia bacterium, assembly GCA_039679385.1. Lineage (NCBI taxonomy): Bacteria > Bacillati > Armatimonadota > Armatimonadia > Armatimonadia bacterium. Next base: position 4,469 of record JBDKVB010000022.1, read on the forward strand.
CGAACTTCGCGACGAAGAGCACCACCAGAAAGCCCACGCAGCCGACCGCCGCGTATTGCCCGCGGAGGACTGCTTCGGCGGTCGAGTGTCCGCCTCCGATCGCCTGCGGAAGCCACCAACCCACGAGTCCTGCGAGGACGCCGACCAGCCCCGCCCGTAACCACACAGGCATCCCTGACCACGAGTGGAAGCGCCGCAGTGTCCACAGAAGACTGTGGTTGAACACCACACCCACCAACCCGGCAAGGCCGCCAACCACTGCAAACAGCGGCAGCGCACTCAGCGGCGGCATCGGGTATCCCCTCACATGGAAGGAAGGAACCTGCCCGGTGAAGGTGCGCGTCACAACGTCCGCCACCACGGCAGCAATCAGAGCCGGACCGTAGGTCAGAGGCGACAGCTCGCGCCGCAGTTCCTCGATCGTGAAGATGAAGCCCGCCAGTGGTGCGTTGAAGGCGGCAGCCAGTCCTGCACCGGCGCCGGCGGCGATCAGTTGACCACGTGTGCGATGGGGTAGGTGCAGCCTGTCTCCGACGGCCTTGCCGACAGCCGCTCCCATCTGCACCGTCGGCCCTTCGCGACCCAGGGACAACCCGGCGCCGATGGCCAGCACGCCTCCCACAAACTTGACCGGCAGCACCCGCAGCCAGTTCAGCGAGCGCACGTGCATCAGCACGCCTTTGACGTGCGGGATGCCACTGCCTGAAGCCTCCGGTGCGAAGCGCGAAGTCAGCCATCCTGCCAGACCGGCACAGAAGCCCCCGAGGATCGGCAGCACCAACCATCCCCAGGCAGGGAAGGCATGCAGGTGCGCGAAGAGCGAGGTCCGTGTCCCCTCTGCGAGCTGCAGAGCCTGTTGGAACAGCACCGCCGCAACTCCACTGCCCAGTCCAACGAGGGTTGCGGGCACCGACTGATGCCGACGACGCACCCTCAGCCTCGGGCGCTCTGCACGGGCTTCGTGACGCCCGGGGTGCCCCCGTTCACTTCCCTCGGCCTTCTCGACCTGGGGCGCTTCCTTACGTGGCATATCCCCCTCGATGGAGGGCTGTTGCATACAGATCATCCCTGGGACCTGGCCCAGGACCGTAGTAGATTGGCTCGGCGCTGCCGCTCCTGCAGACGGTTGTTGCCGTGCTCAGAGCAATCCTGGCGCTATCCCTCAGACTGCCCGGCAGACGCCGCAAGGGCCCCCCTGGTCGACTCCTTCTCTCGTGGGAACGCCCGTCTCGTGAGAAGGTCGATCAGTACAGCACCCAGCGGTGCGGTGAGCAGGATGCACAGGACCGCCATCGCCAGGATGCTCTGCCCACCCGGGAAGCCGAGCATTAGCGGAGTCGCACCCACCGCAGCCTGAACGGTCGCCTTCGGTACCCCGCAGGCCATCCCGAGGGCGCGCTGAGGCTTGCTGAAGGGCGAGCCCGCCAGACACAGCCAGGCTCCGACACTGCGCACCGTCAGACCGATGGCGAGGAGTATGGCCCCGTGGAGACCAACTTGCAGGGCGGGTTGTGGGTCGACCATGGCACCCAGCAGCACGAAGAGCGCTACCTCGGCGAACACCCACACCTTGCTCAGCTTCGTCGCAACTTCAGCGCCGAAGGTGTCCGAGCGGTCCGTCAGCGCCAGACCCATTGCCAGCGTCGCCGCAAGTCCCGAGAAGGGCACGATTCCCCGCAGCGCCTGCTCGGCGGCCAGGAGCAGGACCGCCAGGCTAACCATGATAAGTGTGCGCTTGGTGGCCCGCGGGTTGTGATGATGGAACACCCGGTACAGCACCCAGCCTAACAGCCCACCGACGACAGCCCCGGTCAGTACCGCAACCGGCAGCCGCCACAGGTGCTCCGCAATCTGACCTGCTCCCTGAAGACCACGCAGGTCCAGCAGCGATGCGAACAGCAGCACCGAACACGTGTTGTCCAGTGGAGTCGCTGCGAGAACCAGCATCGGCAGGTCCTGATCTCGGCCCTCCAGCCGGTCCGCCAAACCAGCCATCGCCGGGACCACTACCGCCGCAGACACTGCAGCCGTCATCGTCCCCACCAGCGCCGCCTCGAGTCCCCGCAGTCCCAGCAGGGACGGCGCCAGCAGTGCGACCGCCGCGGCCTCAAGACCCAGCGGCACCGTTCCCAGTGCGATCACACGCCAGCCGAGCCGCTGCAGCGTCTCCCGTCGCAGCATCAGCCCCGCCCGAAGCAGAATGACCACCAGCGCCACCTGGCGCAGGTCGGCCGACACGCCCAGTAGTTGCGGGCTCAGCCAGTCAAGACCCTTCGGCCCCAGCGCCAGGCCCACCAGCAGCATGCCAACCAGCCCCGGCAGACGAAGCCGACGAGAAACATGATCTGCCGCGAGCCCAAGGACAAGTACTAGTGCGAGACTGGTGACCGCCACAGGAGAACCTCGAATCCCGGGGAGGGACGCAAACAAAAAGACTCCCCCGCCCTTATCAGGTGGTAGGAGTCATCAGTCGTGCAGACAGTTCTGGCGATCGGAGCGCCAGGGCGAACTCCATCGCCCGTCGGCGACACACTACAAGGCGGCCCCGGACGCTGTCAAGTCACGCAAGGTCCCGCAGAGCTTCATCCCCTGCGTGTTCGGGGCGTCCCAAGGGCCGCCTTGCTCTTCCGCGCTTCCGTCAGCTCTAGCGGCCCCACCAGTACTTCGACGCGGTGGTGTTGCCGGTGTCGCCCTCGATCGCCGAGCGGCTCATCCACTTCGCGTGCCCATCCACGAAGCCGAGGTTCACGCCGTCGTTATGGCGAAGCTGCAGCCGAGCGGTGCCGGTTTGCCCGTAGGTCGGATCGGCCGGGTACGTGTACAGATAGTAGGTCGGGTATACGACGTAGTAGTTGCAGTCCGCGTACCAGATCGTCTCGGCCGGGGTCTTGATGTCGGACATCGTGATGTAGTAGTAGAAGAAGGTCATCCAGTAGTTCATGCCGTAGCCGAAGGTCGTGTCTGGCGCCGTGAAGTTGAAGCTCCAGGTCGCCTGTGAGTTCGAGGGGCAGATGTACAACTGGTCGTTCTTGGTATAGGGGTAGATCATCATGGGCCAGTTCAGATAGCCCGTGCCGCCGTAGAACGGGTAGCCCGCGATACTACGTCGCCCCTGGTAGTGCCCGAAGAACGTCTCATCGTAGTCCTGCAGGTACATCTGCGAGCCCAGCAGGATCTGCTTGATGTTGCTCAGGCAGCTCGTCTGCCTTGCTTTCTCTCGGGCTCTGGCGAAGACGGGGAACAAGATCGCCGCGAGGATGGCAATGATGGCGATCACAACCAGCAACTCAATGAGGGTGAAACCACGCCGCATGGCAAACCACCCCAATCCAGAACAGTGTCCCCAGCCGCTCATCTCCCAACTTGTTAGTTTATTCCCAGAGGTGTCCTCAGTCAATCCCGATCCTATCCCAAAGGACGCGAACCCTTTGCCAAGTCCACCACTACCACCCATAATGGCCCAGCGGCTTCCTGACCGTCGTCTACAGAACCGGAGTTGCCCATGACCACCCTTGGCCTGATCGGCGTCTATCTTGCCGTAGCTGCCTCCGCCGGCGGGGCGCTGCTGGGCTTGTCTCGCCCCGGTGCCACTCGAGTCCTGCGAGCATGCCGCGTCGTCGCGCTGATCGGTTGCGGGCTTGCTTTTTGCACACTCACGGTCCTGGTGGCAACCGGCGATGTCACCGTTGCCTACGCCCAGGATCACCGGGCTCCCGCCGATGCACCTGTTGGATACCGCATCGCCGCCGTCTGGGCCGGGCAAGCTGGTGGGCTACTTCTGTGGTGCCTGGAGATGGCGCTCGTCACCCTGTTCCTCAGTCCGCAGCGCCAGCCCCGGGCTACGGCCGTCCTCTTCGCGATCCAGACCTGTCTGCTCGGACTGGTCGCCCTTGGCAATCCCTTTGCCCCGGCCTCCTCCGAGTCGGCCGGCGGCCTCAACCCTCTCTTGCAGCACCCCATGATGCTGATCCATCCGCCCATGCTCTTCCTGGGCTATGCGCTGCTGTCCGTTCCTTACGCTCTCACTCTTGGCGCCCTGATCGACGGCACGCCAGACCGCTGGCCTCGGACGGTCTGGCCCTGGACTCTCGTCTCCTGGCTGGCCCTGACCTTCGGCAACGGTTTCGGCGCGGAATGGGCCTACAAGACCTTCGGCTGGGGCGGCTTCTGGTCCTGGGATCCGGTGGAGAACACCTCCTTCGTCCCCTGGATCCTCTGCGCCGCGACGGTTCACTGCCTCTGGCTTTCCGGGCGACGTCCGAGGGCTCTCCGCTGGGCCGCAGTCTGTGCCCTGACAGCCTACCTTGCCGTTCTCTACGGGTCCTTCCTCGCTCGGAGTGGGCTGCTTGCCGGGGCAAGTGTCCATGCCTATGTGGTGGGGGAGAAGCTCATGCAGTGGGCCCTGACGGCCCTGCTATCTCTTGCCGCGGTAGCTGCCGGGGTGTTCCTGGCTTTGCGCTGGCGCAGTTGGGCTGTGGCTCCCGAAGCTGAGACGGAGACCGCACCGACGGGCACCTCGTCCCTCGTAACCTGGGGAGTCGGCGCCTTGCTGGGGATCGCCTTCCTGGTTCTGGTCGGCATGTCCCTGCCCATGTTCGGCCCGGTACCGCAGACGCTGGCTTACAACACCTTCCTCATGCCCCTGGGTGTCCTGCTCCTGGTCCTGATGGTCCTCTCCGTCACCGGCGCAGCGCTGCCACCACGTCTGGCCTCGGTTCTCGGCCTGGCAGTAGCCGCCCTGGTTGTGGTCATCGTGGTCCTCTCTCTGGTCATCACGGTACCCGACGGTTACGCTCGCATCACCGCAGTGATCCTCGCTCCCCTGCTCCTGATCGCCGGACTCACCGGCTGCCTGGAGTGCCTGTGGCAGTTGCTCCGCAGGCGGCGTCCCCTTCTCCAGAGCGGTTCATTGGTTGCGCATCTGGGCGTCGCGGCGCTCCTGTCCGGAGCGGTGATGTCCGGCTATGGTACTCGCAGCGACCAGGGCTTCCTTCCCCTTGGCTCACAGGCGGCGGTGGCCGGACACGACCTGCGCCTCAAGTCGGTCCAGGCACTCTCGCCGGAGGTCATCGCCGCAGAGCTCGACCTCGACGGCGAGCCCGCGAGCGTCCAGATCGAGCACAGCAGCAAGTTCAGCGTGGAGCTCAAGCGCGCGTGGATCCGTCGGGGACTGCTGCGCGACCTGTACCTCACACCTCTGGCACTGTTGGCCGAGCCCTCTGTGTTGCAGGGGCAGAAGGTACCTGCCGGTGCGATGCTGCAGGTGAGTCGCAAGCCAGGCATCTCCCTGGTCTGGGCTGGACTGCTCCTGATGGCCCTCGGCCTGTTCCTTGCCCTCCTGCGTCGCCTTCGTTCCCTCCCGCAAAAGCACGAAGCCACCTGAGCTTCTCAGGTGGCTTCGCAACACCAAGTCCGGTTGTAGGCGTCTCCGCAAGTGCGCCGCTGCCTTAGCGCTCGTCCATCGCAGAGACCTTGCCGTTGGTCGCGGTCAGCTCGATCTTCTGGTACCACAAGGTGATCTCTTCCATCAGTGTTCCGTTGGGCAGTTCCGCCCCCGTGCCGGTAGCCGTATACCAGCGGATATCGAGCACATGGGCATCCGTGAGCTTCACTGTATAGGCTAGGCTCGACCTCGCCATGGCGTCCGTCACCCAGCAGTCGAAGGCCACAGAGGCGAGCTTCTCGTTGTGGGCGATGGCGGTCAGGAACTGCGGCGTCGCCGGGCTCCAGGCCTTGCGCACGACCAAAGGTCTGTGCTGGCGTGCTCCAGTGGTCGGGGCACCAAAGGCGCCGACCCCGCCGCCGATGGAGACCACCTCCATGGCATCCTCGTAGCCCTTCCGTGGCTCGTCACCCCGGAACCTGCCCTGCGTCGCGCCGGTCACGGTCATGAGCAGGGAGCTGGCCGAACCTAGTCGAGGGGTAACCACCGTCGCCTCGAGCGCCCGAGGCTGGGACATGATCTGTGCGCCTACGACTGCCGGTAAGGCCATCGCCGCTACGACCCCTAGCCACGTCCCTCTCATCGCCGACCATCCCTTCGGCCTCTTGGCCTCTCTCGATTCCTCTCCGAGCGCCCCACCTTCGCTGCCATCAGTGCTTCCACCAGCCAAGCCACAGGCCCCACAAGAAAACCGCAAAAAGCACGAGCAGCGGCGTCAGAAGCAACGCCACCAGCCGTACCAGGTTGCGCACGTCCACCCAGTCCTCGAAGAGACGAGGGGGTGGCCCGTCGGCGCCGCGCAGGACCTCGGCAATGACCTTTGGGCGCTGCCGAAGTCCCTCCGAGCCTAGCATGACCCAGTCGGCGCGGTCGAACTCCCCGGCCGCAATCAGCTCTTTCAGGTCGCGCAGCTCATAGGGTCCCTGCGCCTTCTCACCATACAGCAGCCACCAGCCGACCTCCGCGCTGCAGGTGGGACAATGCAGACCCGTAGGGCGCAGTCCCTCGCCGCACATCGGGCACTGCAGACTCATTCTCAAGCCCTGCCTTCGGTGCCGGTCCTTCCGCCTTGAGGTGCCGTCCTTACATCGTGATGCCGCCGGCCTGGCCGCCCTGATCGGCCACCTTCTGGATGGCCTTCAGAACCTCGATCGGCAGCGCCAGGACCACCGTGTTGCTCTGGTCGGAGGACAGGTCGGTCAGCGCATTCAGCGTCCGCAGATGCAGGCCGCCGTCGACGCCGCTGAGTTGCTTCGCGGCCAGGACGAGGTTGTCGGCGGCGATCCGCTCACCCTCAGCCCGGATGATGACCGCACGACGCTCTCGTTCGGCCTCTGCCTGCTTGGCGATGACGCGCTTCATCTCTTCCGGAAGCAGGATGTCCTTGAGTTCCGCGTTCTCGACCATCACGCCCCAGGGCTCTGTCTGCTTCTCCACGATCTCCCGCAGGTGCGTCGAGACCTGCTCGCGCTGCGAAAGCAACTGGTCCAGCTCAACCTGACCGACGACGTTGCGCATGGTGATCTGCGCAAGCTGTGAGGTCGCGTAGGCGTAGCTTTCGACCTCCAGCACCGACTTCGTGGCGTCGATGATCCGGTAGTAGAGCACCGCGTTGACGTGCACGGACACATTGTCCTTTGTCACGCAGTCCTGGCCGGGTATGTCCACGGTCTTTACGCGCAGGTCGACCTTCTGGTAGCTCTGGATGATCGGGACGACGATCCGCAGGCCGGGAGGCATCACCCCGGTGAACCTACCGAAGGTGAACTTCAGGCCGCGCTCGTATTGTTGGATGATCTTCAGCGACGCCAGGATCAGGATGGACAGGACGATAAGGAGCACGGTGTTGCCGGGCGACATTGGTGGTCCTCCTTGCTCAAGTTCGGCGAAGAGACAACAAGCGCGGCATGACTTCGCCGAGTACCAGCGCTTTCCTGCCTGCAATCGTGCCTTTGTGGAAGGTAGGTCTCACTTCCGGCGCGAACAGGCCTACCATCCTCCCCACAGCAAGGAATCCGAACATGCTTCGCTTCCGAACGTATCTCGTGGTCTTCGCAACGCTCTCCTGCTTTGCACTCCCCACAATCCTCTACGCAGCGCCACAGCCCCTGGTCGGCGCCAGGGACTTCAACGGTTGCGCCTTCGCCCCTGATGGCGGCAGCATGCTCTTTGGGTGCAAGAACGGGAAGGAGTGGGAGATACGTCGTCTCGACCTGCGGGCCTCGACCCTTCAGGCCGGAGTCGCTCTCAAAGCTTCCGACGCGACGCTGATCACCACCGGTGTTACCCCCGTGCCCTTCCTGGGGGGCGGCAGACTCCTCTTCGTACGCCGGGGAAAGGAGGGCGGGCTGTGGGTGCGCGACATGAGTGGAGGCCGGGAGGTCCAGCTCCGCAAGGACCCCTTCTTCGGGCTTCCGCCAACCATCTCTGCCAACGGTCGTCTGGTACTCGTCTCTCGCTCGGCCGGCAAGACCCATCGCATCGGCACCATCGACGTGCGGACCGGCGACTACAAGTCCCTCGCCGGCGACGACATGACGCAGCCGGCCCTCAATGCAGCCGGTACCCGCCTGCTGTTCATCCGCGCCGGTCAGGTGTGGGTGCGTGATCTCACTTCGGGGAAGGACAGCCAGCTCACTCGGGTTGCCTTCGAGTGCAGTGGGCCTACCTGGGGACCGGGCGACCAGACTCTTGCCTTCGCCGCCGCGGACACCCAGAAGTCGGGCGGCATCGGCCTGCTCAACCTCTCCACCGGGCAGCTCAGTTGGGTTGCCACGGGACTGCGCGAGCCTGCCAGTCCATCTATCGCGCCGGACGGCAGAAGCCTGGTCTACATCGCCGGCGGCGCCTCGGACAAGGACATGGCCCTCTATCGCCTGTGGCTGTGAGGCCGGGCCTTAGCCCGCTTCGCCTGCCTGGGGTGCTTGTTCGCCGGGCTGCTTGCTGTCGCGAGGTTCGTCGAGCCGCCGGGAGGCCACGATCGCTACTCCCGAGATCAGGGTCGCCGCGCCGAAGAGCGGAAGGTAGCCGCTGAAGGGCACCAGAATCCCCACGCCGATCGGCAGCAGACTCAGGGGCAGCAGGAAGGCGTTGGCGAAGCTCAGGTAGGAGGTCCGCTTGAGGCCCGGGGCGATGTCCAGCATGTAGTTGAACTCGCCCATGTCTCGCGCCGCCTGCAGCAGTCCGAGGGCGAGGAAGGTCGCCGAAAGCAGCGTCGCACAGGCGGCGGGAGGCGGCGTGCCCGCTGCCGGGAGGTAGGCCAGAAGCGCCGAGGCTGTCGCGAGGCCGAAGGTCAGCACTCCCAGCCAGGTACTGATCACGATTACCCTTCGATTCCCGTGCCCGTCACTGACGCGCCCCAGAACCAGCGAGCCGCAGATCTCGCTCACCATTCGCAGGCTGAGGAACATCGCCGCGGACCGGTCGGGCAGCCCGAGAGCGACCTTCCCGAAGGCCACGAAGAACGTCGGCAGGGCGGCCGTGAGACCCAGCAGGAACTTCAGCCGCAGCAGGCTCCGGTAGTTGTCATCGCGCTGCAGGATTCGCACGCCGCGAGTGAAGTGCTGCCGTAGCGACAGCCGGTGACGAGCCGCATCGGGGTTGGGTTCACGCGTGAGGGAGAAGACGGTCCAGGCGGCGATCGATAGCACCGTGTTGATCACGAACAGCATCCCGTAGTTGGCCGGGAAGGCATAGGGTGACCGCGGGGAGAGCAGATAGTCGACCAGCGGCGCGGCCACGATCAGCGACAGCACCAGGCCGATGACCCGTCGCCCCGTCATCAGGGATCCACGCCGCCGACTGGGCACCGACCTTGCAGTGATGTCGCTCCACGCCAGTTCCGCCACGCCGTTCCCGACCATCAGCAGAAACAGGCATCCCAGCAGCACCGACAGGACGATCCACGGCTCGCGCCCGACTCCGGTCAGCAAAGCTCCAGAGGCCGTGCACAGGGCACCGACTCGCACGACTGACCACAGAATGTAGGGGGGACGCTTGTGCGGCCGCGCGTCGAGGAGTCGTGAGGCGAAGAGCTGCATCGCTACACGGGCCGTGTCCTGCACTGCCTGCGCAAGCCCCACGGCCCATTCGGCCCCCACGAGGCGCAGCACCAACAAGGGTACCACGGTTCCGAGGTCGGCCGCACGTCCGCCCGCATAGGACAGGGCGCCGTTCGCCACGTTGAGGTAGAAGTTGCGGCGCTGCAGAGGCGGCGCGCTGTCCGTCCGGTGAGAAGCCGGCATGAGATCGGGCATGGGGCACCGTCGGAACCTTCACGTTCGACGCGCCCGCGATGTGCTCTCCAAAGCGTCGGACCGGGTTGCCTGGGTCCGCGGCCCCCATTCTACACTACGCGTCCAGTCCCCTCCGCACCAGGGCGCCGACGCCTGCAAGAGGCAGGTACGTGTTCGGGCCGCCACGAACACCTCGCCGAACGCACTTCCAGAAAGGAAGCACCGAACATGTCGCGCCCGACACTCGTGCTCCTCCTGCCTTGCCTTCTCGCCTGTGCCTGCTGCTGCGCCCAGACGGCCGACCGCGTTGTCCTCTTCAGCTTCGAGGAGGGCCTTACCGGGTGGTGGACAAACCCCTGGGGAGGCGGCAAGGCCACCATCGAGCTCGTGCCCGGCAAGTACGGTCAGGCTCTGGGCATGGCCTGGCAGGACGTCCCTCGCGGCGGCAACATCATCAGTGCCTACTTCGACGAGAACGCGCCCTGGCGCGGCCCGCAGTGGCGGTTCCTCAGTCTCTGGTACCGCGGCGATGGGTCACAGGCCACCGTCAACCTCGTCGTTCACTGCCAGAGCCCCGACGGCAAGGAGCTGTCCTACAGCCGACCGCTGCCGATGGACAGCACCCAGTGGCGGCGGTGCAGCTACGACCTACGGACCTTCTGGAACCGCGAGGGCATCCCCTTCGACAGCGCCAGGATCCGCCGTATCCTCATCTCCGGCACCGGCACGCGCCGCATGGCCATCGATCAGATTGCTCTGGAGACCCGCCGGCGCACCGAACCCCTTGAGCCCGAGGCGGAGTTGCCTGCCGGAGCGCCCCAGGCCGAGCTGGCAGCCCTGGACGACTCCTGGCTCGTGCGTCTGGATCCTGCCGGGCTGGGTGGCAAGTCTCAGGTCTCCGCCACTCTCACCTGGCCCGACGGCACCAGCAGCCAGGCGACTCCCGTCGAGGTCTCCTGGCCTCCTCAGGACGACGTTCTGGTGAGCGTCCCGGCGACGGACCTCAGCGAAGGCAAGGCCAACCTGACACTGGGTGTCAGGTCCGAAGCGGGCGCTAAGCTAGAGCTTAAGTACCGTTTCGCAGCCGCTTACTCGCAGCAGACTCGGGAGCCGAAGCTCGGACTGCTGCCCACACCGAAGCAGATTCAGGTTCGCGAGGACAGCCCCGGAATGGCCCTGAGCGGCGAAGTGACCGTGCGCAGCTACGGTCCGGCCGAGTTGTTAGGCTCCGTGCCGCAGTACCTGGAGGAGCAACTCCGTGACCGCTGGCGGCTCCCGACGAAGGCTATGCCCTCCGAATCCGGGGCCGGTCTCGCCTTCCTGACGCTCTCGACCGGCCGCGGGCCCTCCGCCCTTCCCGGCAATCTCATGGCCCAGCTCCGCCTGCGTGGCTCCGAGGCCTACGCTCTGCTGGTGGATGAGAACGGTGTCACAGTGGCGGCGACGGCGCGTCCCGGTCTGCGCTACGGAGCCATCACCCTTCTGCAGTTGGTCGCCGAGGCCCGTCGTGCCGGGAGCGCGAACCTGCCCTGGGTGCGGATCGTGGACTGGCCTTCGCTGCCGGTGCGGGCCATCTCGGCGTCCCTGCCCACGGACCGCTGGGGGTACCCGAACGATGCACCCGCCGATCCCGCCTTCTTCGAGCGCTTCCTCGTGCGCACATGCCTGGAGCACAAGCTGAACACCGTCGTACTGATCGTGCGCCAGGGCATGAAGTACCGCCTCCACCCGGAGATCGACGGTCCGGCGGCGTGGTCGCAGGATACCGTCCGCCACCTGGTGCAGACCCTCAAGTCCTACGACATCAACCCCATCCCCTTGCTTGATTCCCTGGGGCACTGCAGTTGGCTGGTGATCCCCTTCAAGCAACTGCGGGAGGACGGCGACACGCAGACGCTTTGCACGCGCCACCCGGACAGCAAGCGGATCCTGCTCGACTGCTACGGCGAGGTCATCGACGTGTTCCAGCCCACCTACTTCCACATGGGCCTCGACGAGGTGCGCTGGCAGACGCTGAACACGCCCGAGGAGAACCGCTGCAAGCTCTGCGCCGGCCTGGACAAACGCGACGTCTTCGTCGATCAGGTCGCGATGCTCCACGACTACCTGACCTCGCGCGGCGTCAAGGCGATGATGTGGGGCGACATGGTCCTCCGCGCTCACAACGGTGGGCCGCCCTTCAATCTGGCCGACATCGTCGAGAAGCTGCCTCGGGACATCACGATCTGCAACTGGTCGAAGACCCTTGACGAGGGGTCCAACTACCGCTTCCAGCGACTGGGCTTCCCGGTGGTCCAGTCCAACTCATGCGGAGTGAACCCGGCCCAGGCCCCCGAGGTCATGGGCAACATGTTCGGCGTGTGGGACAAGACGCCGTGGCTGACCGAGGGCGCAGTCGGCGTGAAGGACGAGTACTGCTACCTGCCGGTGATCGAGGCTGCCGAGTACTCCTGGAACCTCTACCCGGACGCCCTTGCCTCGCAGCCGCCGATGGACGATTCCTTCTTCGCTCCCCGGTTGGCGGCGCTGACCCGAACTGCCCTTGAAGCGCCGGAGAGCGGCGCACAACCCCTGAGCCTCCCCGGGGTTACTCCCGGCCCCTTCTGTCGCGCGGGAGCCCTGGAGTTCACGCCCGCCGAGAAGCCAGTGACAGTCAGCCCTGAGAGCTCTGTGAAGGTGCCCCTGGGGCGGCGGCTTCAGGCGCTATGCCTTCTAGCAGCCGCGACGACGCCGGGCGGCAAGGACGCCCTCTACAAGCGTCTCCAGAGCAAGGACTGCTGGAAGGGCCTGCCGGTAGCGGAGTTGGTGGTTCGCTACGAGGACGACACTGAGGTGACCAGGCCGATCAGCTACGGCCTGGACGTGCGAGACGCGGTGAAGCAGACCTTGCCCTACACCTACAACGCGGTCGGCTACTGGACGGACGCGGAGGGACGAACCTGGTACGCCCTGCAGTGGGTGAACCCCAGGCCCGACCAGACGATCCGTGAGGTCGAGATTCGGCCCGTGGCCGCCGAGGCACAGATGCTGCTGTCGGGGCTCTGCGTGCAGCCGGCTCCCTAGGCGCGACTAGACCCACTGCGACGGCTCGTAGTCCTCCGGGTGCGCCAGCAGCACGGCGGGGTTCTCGCGCACCCGGGGGATCATGAGCTCGCAGAAGGGCTGCGCCTGGAGAAGCAGCAAGGACGCCTTGCCTGCCTGTCCCCGTTTCAGCAAGCCCCGGTGCATCAGCTCGGGCTCAAAGCGTGGGTAGTCACGACCGGGACCATATCGGTGGATCCGCAAGGGGACCGGGATATGCCGTCCGTCGGGCAGGATCACCTGCGCCGCCACCGGCTCCGTCACGCACACATAGGGTGCGCCGGCCATCTCCTCGACATGATGGAAGAGCGTGTTGCAGGAGAGCTCCACACCGATGAACAGCACCTTCCCGGACGCCAGTCGCAGCCGGTGGAAGGGCGAGAGCAGACCACAGGGCGTGACCGCCCGCTCGTGACCGTCAGTGAACCAGGCGGCCTCATGGCCCAGAGCGCACACCGAGTGCGTCGGTCCCAGGCTGCGCAGAGCATCAGGGCGTTGCCGGGCAGCCTCCGGGATGTGCCCGGTCCAGCAGGGGTCCACGTCCGGCCGGAACACCGGCGGATTCTCAGCGCTTAGCTCGCGGTGGCCGGTGAAGGTGGGGAAGGCCACTGTGCCCTGTGGGCCGACTGCCGCCAGCAGGGCGTCGATGACGGTCTGCGCGCCACCCTCGACCCATCCCAGCGAAGACAGTGAGGAGTGCACCAGCAGCAGTTCGCCCGATTCCACGCCGCAGGCGCGGACTCCGGCGGTGATGTCGGCCTGCGATGTGACCTCCGGCGGCTGAGTGGTCTGCGAGGACACGGGCGCACTCCTGTTCCCTGTGCCGAGTCCGGCGCCGGTACCTCACGCAGCCCTGCTTCGCAGCGGGTACACCATCCGTGCTGCGTCCTTGAGCAGCAGGATCATGTCGTGAGTCTCAACCGGCCGGTTCTCGCTGTCTGGGTAGCGGATCACGGCGTGGGTGATCACGATGTACGGCTTGTCTGAGTCGTTGAAGGTGTCACTCATCCGCCGGTTGTATTGCAAATGGATTTCACCCTCGACGGATATCCCACCTTCGAGGACCACGCGGACACTCTCAGCCCTCGTCGTCGACCGCAGGGCTGCCACGAAGGTCGGGCAAGTGTCGCAGGTAGTGCGCGGCAGGTCGCAGCAGGGCGACACAGCTACGTCCCAGCAGTTGCCGCCGGCCTGTGCCGTGCGACACCCCTCACAAAGACTGCCTGCTCTCGGATGGACCTTGCGGCACGTGCAGCGGTTCTTCATGTCGGTACTGATTCCGTCGCCCACGACCTCCATTGCGGGTACCTCCCGTCCGGCGAAGGCCTTCTGCGCCTCCTACCGGGTACAACCTTGGCCGTCCAGGCGGGTTACTTGAGTCCGTGGTGAGGCGGAACCCGTGGGAGAACGTTGTCTGCGGGAGGGTAGGGAGAGGCAGTGAGCGGCTGAGAATCGCTACCCGGAGGTGAGGATCTTGCGGGCTTCTGAGACCAGATCGGAGGGGACGCCCAGGGCAACCACCTGCTCGAATTCCTCGGCAGCACGGGCCGGGTCTTGCCGCTCGCGGTACAGTCGGGCCAGGGCCATATGCACCCGGGACTCCTCCTCCTGCGCACCATTGGGGCGTGAGCAGGCGGCGGCCAGGTCTCGGTAGCGCTGCACAAGCTCCAGCAGCTCCGGCTCATCGAGGGAGTCAGCGCCCTTGCTGATGTCCTGCCACTTGTGCAGTTGGATGACCCGTGCGTTGAGTGCGTCGAAGTCGTGCTTCGGGTCCTGGCGCGAGACGGCGCGCATGACCGAGTTCCCGTCCTCCACATGCAGCGCACCGAACATGTGGCCCATCTCGTGGATGAGGGTCTCGGCAACGGCGCCGGCCGACATGGTCCACTCGCTGGCCCGGCCGGTGCTCACGTACTCGAAGGAGAAGTCCCGTGCCAGCAGGTACGGTCCCATATGCGGGCAGCCGAAGCCGGTCCACAGGTGCATGGAGGCGAGGTCCAGGTTGGCCGGGTGATCGGGGAAGACTTCCAGGATGAAGCCGACGGTCAGCTCCGGGTGTGCGGAACCTACCGCGGACTTGATCGCCGCGTTCTGGATCTGGAAGTCACTGCTGGAAGGCGGGTCCCAGCTTACCAGCCGGGTCACATCGAAGCTGATCCCGAAGGGAATGGCGAAAGCCTGGGAGACCTGGTCGAGTCTCGCCCGGATCTTGGTCTCCCAGCCTGGGTCGGAGGTCGCTTCCCTGTCGATTGCGCAGGTGACGGCAACACGGCGTGGCGAGGCCAGGCAGGCGTCGATCGCGGCTGAAAGGGCGTCCGCGTCCTGAGTGCGCCCGGCTGTCTGCGCATAGCGGAGGTTCAGGCGGGCCAGGTGCAGAGCGTCCCGGTAGGCGCCCTGGCGAAACCCTTCCTTCAGCAGAGTCGTCGCACTCGCCAGGTCGAAGGACTGTCGCCAGAACTCCGGGGCCTGCGGCGACTGGGAGTAGTGCAAGGCAAGCAGCAACTCGGCGGCCGCCACTGCGCCGGGCCATGTGTGGCGGCCCTTGAGGTACTCGTCCCACAGCTCAAGGGCGACCTCACCCTTGCCCTGCCGCAGGTATCCACGCACGGCAAAGGAGGCCAGCGAAGCCTGCGTCAGTGACGGTTGCGAGGGGATCGAGGCCAGAGCCGCCGCCAGCGACGGGTCGGCGTTGCCGTTGCTCAGGGCCTCCTTGCTGCGCTGCTGCACCAGTTCGTCGACCTGCGTCTTGAGTTTCTCGCGAAGCGCCGGCGACCCATAGAGGAGTTCGGATCCCCTGGCTTCCTGGCTGAGGTGAAGGACCGTCTCGACGTTCCCCTGGGCCAGCGCCTTGTCGGCCCCTGAGACCGCATCCTCCACCGTCCGCACCACCAGGGTCGAGCCGTTCCAGGTGGCGATCAGCCCGAACATGTCTGCCAGCAGATTCATGGCCTCGGGGAAGGGCCGGTCCTTGAGGGAGAGGGTTACCCGGGCGACGTCCGAGGACCCGAACACGAGGCTGCCGCCGACCTGCTCGGTGAGAGTAGACAGCACGTCGGTCAGCGGGCTGCCCTGGGCCTCCACAGTCACCGGGTGAGTGTCAAGATCAACCGGCTGAGCGGCGGCCAGAACCGATAGAAGAAGAAGCGACAACAGCAGCGCTGGGCGCATTGCAGTCAAGCCTGAGAACCCCGGAAACGATGGCGATAGCAGCGTGCGTCTCGTGGACGGTATCATGGCGGCAGGACGGCGTCAAGACACAAGCCGACACGAAGCGTCAGGGCGGCCGAAGAGCCATGGGTCAGTCTGCCCTGGCGCTCTTGGTGTGCGGCACTGGCCTTGCATCTACTGGTTCCCTGCGGCCTGCGTGAGGGCATTGAGCAGCGGCATCAGCTCCTGCTGCTGCTCCGGCGTCAGGTTCGCCATCGCCCGTTGCAGTGCTGCGAGAGACGGCGGGACGACGCGGTCGAGGAGTTGCCGAGCGCGATTCGGCTGACCGGGGTTCGCCGCGGCACGGTCCGCCGCAGCCACCAGACGGTCGATGGAGGCGACGCGTCGCTGGATCTCCTGCTGGCGCTCCTCGGGTGTCTTCGCCCAGAACTCCTGCCAATTGGCCCGCAAGCGCTGCACGACGCGCTGCCGGGCTTCGGCAGCGTCCATCTGCCTGGGCTGACCGATCAGATAGAAGACGCGCACCTTGGCCTTGACCGCCTCGGCGACCTGGTTGACGGCGTCGCCGACCTTGACGTCCTTCAGCTCCAGGCCGACGGGGCCCTCCAGACCCTCCTCAGGGAGGGTGATGAAGCCACTCAGCTCCATCAGTTTGTACAGCGCTTGCTTGAGGGGCGTCTCGCGGAAGTCCACCGAGATGGTCTCCGTGCGCAGGGGCAGAAGCAGTCCGCCGACGGGGTCGTCGAGGGTGAGCGCCTGGCGTCGCCGGGCCTGGGCGTCCTGAGCACCGGCCGGGCGAGGAGCGGCTGCACCACCGGGCTGCGGTGCCTTGGTCTGCGCTCGGGCTGCTGCACGCCAGCGAGACAACAGGCCCTGGCGTTGGTCAGTCGTCAGCCCCTGGGTCCACTCCCGACGGAAGGCGGCCATCAGGGCGCAGAGCTGGTCGGCCGTGTAGGTGGCGGTGGTTGGGTTCTTCTCGATGAGGTAGGCCCGCATCCAGGAGTCGCCACCGGCCTGGGCGAGGGCCGCAACCGCCTGCTCCAGGTCAACGTCCTTGAGGTCGACCGAGACTGTGGCACCGGTCTTGTCGGTCACATAGACCTGCACACCGAACAGCCGGGTCAGTTCGGCCGCGACCTCCTTCACCGGCTTGTTGTCCATCCTGAGACTGACACGGGGTGCTGTCGAGGCCTGCTGTGCCCCGAGGGGAAGGCAAGCCACGACAGCCAGGAAGACAATGAAGGGCAAGAGTGCTCTTCTGAACATCAGTTGCACGCTCCTCCAGTTCTGCGAAGTACTACTCGGACGGGGCTGCCGACGACTACGCGCGGCCACTAGCCCCTGCTGGAAGTGACGACCAGGACCTCCGGAGGTTCGGGAATCCAGCCTCTACGGGTCGCTTGGGAAGTCAGTTGACAGAGGGCGGCGCTTGGGCTAAATTGTCATGTAGGTGGAGTCGCTTTGCGGCCACTTGAGGAGGCTTCGACCGTGCGTTTAGGCGGCAAAGTCAAGTGGTTCGACGCGCAGAAGGGGTACGGCTTCATCGAGCGTCCTGGAGAGCCGGATGTGTTTGTGCACTACTCGGCGATCCAGATGGAAGGTTACAAGACGCTCGACGATGGAGAAGATGTGGAGTTCGACATCGTGGAGGGCGACCGGGGCCCCCAGGCAGCGAATGTCACACGCCTGGGTGGGGCGCCCAAAGTCGAAAAAGCCCACGATGAGGAAGAAGCGGAGCCGCTCTGGTAGTGGCGGGACAGGAGCTCGTTCTGCGCAGACAGCGGGCTGGAACCGGCACGGGCCACAAGTAGTTCCGGGTCATGCGGCTACCTACGCCAACACACCGGAGGCATGTCGCACATGAAAATAGCGTTTCAGGGGCGTAACAGCGAGATAACCCAGAGGTTTCGAGACCACGCAAGTCCCAGATTGGCAACCTTGGAACACTCCTTCGACCGCATCAAAGACGTCCGGGTAAGTCTGGCTTCCCAGCGGGGCTGGAGGACTGTAGAGATCACGCTCGAGGCAGATTCTGTCCTGCTACGCAGCGAAGAGCGGTCCAACGACGATCTGGCGAGCTTTGACAAGGCTCTGGACAAGCTGGAGAGACAATTGAAGCGGTACCGGGAGCGAGTACGAGATCACACCCGGACCCCGATGCGCAAGCTCACGACGGAGGGAGGTTACGAGGAGGCCGCCGAGCCCGAGGAGGGCGAGGAGGTAGACACGGTCGAGGTTGCCCCAGGCGAGATCAGGATCTTGCGGACCAAGTCGCACGAGCTTAAGCCGATGACGCCGGAAGAGGCGGCCCTGCAGATGGAGTTGCTGGGACACGACTTCTTCCTGTTCTTCAACGCGCAGAGCGACCAGGTCCAGGTGGTCTACCGTCGTCGTGACGGCGGTTACGGGCTCATCGAGCCCACTATGGCTTAGCTGGCGTATGCCGTACGCAGACCTGCAGCCCGCAGTCTGCTACGCAGAAACGAGCACTCGACAATCGGCCCCCTGCCCTGGGGGCCGATTGCTTCCCGTCCAGTTTCGCGGCGTTGCTGAGGTCTGGGGAGGGATTCGATGAACCGCGAGGAACTCCGCGAGTGGGTATGGAGCCGGTGGGGTAGTCGTCTGGAGCGTCCGACCTTGCAGCAGCTATCGGAGGAGCTGGTGGAGCTGCAGGCTCTTGCGGCGCCCGGTCCCGCCGGTGAGGTGCTGCAACTGGACGAAGCACCCCTTGACTATGAAGCTTCGGTGCGCCAGTTCCTCGGGCAGGTCCTGGCCGGAGAACCCGACGCAGACTTCGTGGCAGTCTGGATTGCGGCGGTCGAGTGGTGGCTTGCATCGATGGCAGATCAGGGGCAGACCACCGGCGAAGACCTCGGTGGGTGACGCCCTGGCGAGGCGCTAACCGTGACGGAGAGCAGCGACGTGAGCGAGAAGGCGTCCGGCGCACCCGCCGTATGGGTCGTGACGGCTACCTACAATGAGAGTGAGAACCTCCCCACGCTCCTTGAGGGACTCCTGGGCCTCCCGCAGGCCCCGGCGCTGTGCATCGTCGATGACGGCTCTCCAGATGGAACAGGTGACCTTGCCGAGGAGTGGGCCGGCCGCTATCCGGGGCGCATCACGGTGGTCCACCGGCCCGGGAAGCTTGGCTATGCCTCGGCCCACCGGGATGGGATGCGGAAGGTGCTGGACAACGGAGCGAGTGTGGTCATCACCATGGATGCCGACCTCTCGCATGACCCCAAGACGATTCCGGCGCTGGTTGAGGCCCTGGCCGACGCTGACGTGGCAATCGGCTCGCGGTATGTGAAGGGCGGACGGACGGAGAACTGGTCCGGGTTCCGTATCTTCCTCAGCCGCTTCGGCGGCGGCGTGGTGACGCGGCTGCTCACGGGACTGCGCCAGGCCGACTGCACCAGCGGCTTCCGTGCCTACCGCAAGGAGATCCTGCTGCGTGCCGATCCGTGGTCGACCACGACCGACGGCTACGGGTTCTTGGTCGAAATGCTCTTCCGCTGTCACCGCCTCGGGGCACGCATGAGTGAGGTGCCCATCATCTTTCTTGACCGCCAGGCGGGACGCTCGAAGCTCTCCAAGAAGATCATCCTGGAGAGCGCCGTGCTCTGCTTTCGGTTGCTTCTGCAGCGCGGCTCGAAGCCCCCGAAGACCTATGCCGCCACCAGCGACTGAGGCGTGATCGCGCTTGTTCTCCCATCATCCGGGTCCTCTTGACCCGCCGGACAATCCCCGCACCCAACCTGCAGTCTTTCTGCACGGCCTTCACCGGCGGCATGAGGTCATGATCATCCTCGTGCTGGCGACGGCGGTCCGTCTCGTGGGCTTCAACTCCCCCTTCACCAGCCAGCACTGGATCAAGCAGTTGCAGATCGCGCCGATCGCCAAGAACTTCGCCCTCAAGAGCCCCAATATCCTGTGGCCCGAGACGGACTACAGCGCCGACAAGCCCGGCTACATCGAGATCGAGTTCCAGCTTGTCACCTGGCTCACGTCCTTCGGCTACCGCGTGTTCGGCATCCATGAGTGGGTCGCGCGCCTGGTCACGGTGACCTTCAGCGTGGGCTCGATGGTGCTGTTCTACCGTCTGGCGCTGATGCAGTTGGGACCGGTGGCGGCCGCCTATGGGCTGTTTGTCTTCGCCTTCCTGCCCACCAACTGGTACTTCTCCCGGGTCCTGATGTCCGAGCCGGCGATGCTGTTCTTTTCGATCGCGGTGATCTACGCCTTCTCGCTGTGGCTGGAAAGCGGCAAGCGCAAGCATCTCGTCTGGACGGCCGTCTGTGGGGCGTTGTGCTTCCTGGTGAAGCTACCCACCGTCGTGCTGTTCATCCCGCTGGGCTATCTGGCCTGGTGCAAGTACAAGCGGGACGTCCTTCGTCAGAAGCAACTCTGGGCCCTGGCGGCGATCATGCTCGTGCCCGCTCTGGCCTACTATCTGCACGCCTACCTCAACATCGGCCGCCACTACTTCACCGTCGGCGTGGGTTTCGGTGGCGGAATGTGGTTCTCTCCCGCCGACTTCCTCAAGCCCGGCAACTATTCGCTGATGATGGACCGGCTGGTGCGCCAACACCTTACCGCGGTCGGCGTGGTGCTGCTGATCCTGGGCCTCACTGCCCTGGCCGAGGGACGGGTGAGGATCACCCTGTTCCATATCTGGCTGGCCGGGATTGCCGTCTACTTCGTGGTGGTCTCCGGCGGGAATCTGCGCCAGAACTACTACCAGCTTCCGATGATCCCTCCGGCGGCCGCACTGATTGCGCTGGGTTGGGAGCAGCTCGCCCAATCGCGACGCTTCAGCCGACGCCTGGACCCCCTCCTGGCAGTGGTGTTCCTCGGCCTGTGCGTGTGGGGCGTGGAGCCCATGTACCAGCCCTACAAGCCGATTCACCAGGCGGCCACGGAACTCAACCTGCTCGACCCCTCACACAGGGAGCGGGTTGTGCTCTTCCCGGCCGGGTATGGCTGCCTGTACTACTTCGACCGCCCGGGTTGGGTGGGACGAGAGGGCTTTGGCAAGGCTCCCAACGAGGTAGCTCCAGGGGACGTGCCGGGACCGGACTACATCCGCGATCGGATCCGCCGCGGGGCTCACTGGGCTGTCTACTTCGACATCAAGGATGCTACGGCACAGCCCCAGATCCAGGCATACCTGCGCCAGGAGTACCTGTGTGTGTCCGACATGCCCGATTACCAGATCTTCGACCTGACACGCAGGCCCGACCGGGGCGTTAGCAAGCCGCCGGCTTCCGCAGAGCCGCCGGCGCCGAAGGCCTTTGAGTGGCGCTGAACCGCAGCGTCACGACCGGCCGGGAGCCTGGGAGCCCAGGCTGCCATGAGACGCTCTGTTGGTCACTACCTCTTCACAGAAACGCGACTACCACATGGGTCCACGCAAGAGGGTAGCAGTCATCGGTGCCGGGGTCTCCGGGCTGGTCAGTGCCTACGAGCTGACGAAGCTGGGGCACCAGGTGACGGTGTATGAGCAGCGCGACGAGATCGGCGGACTTGCCCGCTCCCTATCCCTGGGCGGAGCGCCGATCGAGCGTTACTACCACTTCATCTGCGCCGGCGATGACGGCCTGGTGGAGCTGGTGCAGGAGTTGGGCCTGCAGGACAAGCTCCACTGGCAGGCCGCCAACACCAGCTACTACTGCAGCGGCCGACTGTGGCCCTTCACCACGCCCTGGGATATCCTCCGCTTCGCGCCGCTGTCCTGGACCTCGCGAGTCCGCTTCGGTCTCCACGCCATGCATGCCCGGCGCTTCACCGACTGGGAACGACTCGAGGACCGCACTGCGCAGGAGTGGCTCATCGCTGGGCAAGGGCTCCAGGCCTACCAGGTGGTCTGGGACCCCCTACTACAGATGAAGTTCGGAGTGGCCGCCTCCCAGGTCTCCGCGCCCTGGATGTGGCACCGCATGCACCGGCTGTCCGGCTCGCGCAAGAACATCCTCAAGCCCGAGGAACTGGGCTACCTCGAGGGCGGGACGAGGACTCTTCTCGGTGAGCTGAGAGCACGCATCGAGCAGTCCGGCGGAGCCGTTCGGACGGCCACTCCCGTGAGGGCTGTGAGCGAGGAAGGTGGGCGGACCTGCGGAGTCGTCCTGGAGGAGGGTGAGGAGCCGGCCGAGGTGGTGATCTCGACTGTCCCTCTGCCGGTGCTGGCCGAGATGCTCCCTGCCTGCGTCAGCGATTTTCGTGAGGCGCTCCAGAGCGTGCCCTACTCGGGGATTGCCTGCCTCCTGGCGCTCATGGAGGAGGTTGTCACAAGCAGCTTTTGGGTAAACGTCAACGACACGCGAGCGCCTTTCAATGGTCTCGTTGAGTACACGAACCTGAATCATGAGGCCCAGGGCGGACGGAAGGTACTATACATACCCTTGTACATGCCCGTAGAGGACCCGCGGTTCGTGATGCCTGATGCGCAGCTTGTTGACGGGCTCTTGAGCGGCATTGCAGCACTGTTCCCGGGCTTTGACAAGAGCGCAGTGACAGACTGGGTGGTGACGCGGGATTCCTTCGCCCAGGCCGTCTGCCTACCGGGGTTCGCTCGCCGGGTGCCGCCGATGTGTGCCCCACTGCGGGGCCTGTATCTGACCGATTCCACGCAGCTGTACCCGTCAGACCGCTCAGTGAGCGGAACGATCCGGCTCGCACAGCGGGTCGCCAAGGTGAGCGCCGGAGAGGATCATGGTGACGCGGCTTAGGTCACAGTTGGCCGAGAGTGTCGGTGCAGGCGGCGACGCCGTGACCTATTGTGTCGTCCAGACTTCCTGGGGTTGGTGTGGACTGGTGACAAGGGGCGCCGGACTCTGGCGATCAACGCTACCGCTGGACACTGCTGAGGAAGCCGCCATAGCTCTGGATCTGCGTGTAAACCTTGGGGCGGACCGCGGAACAATCGCCCTTGGCTGCGCGTCAAGAGGGCCAATACTGACGGACGCCTCGCGGTGGCTTGAGCAGTACTTCGCTGGAAGTCCGCCAGATGTGACGATTCCGCTCGACCTCGGCGGGGTCACGTCCTTTGCAGCCACCGTCCTCCGCGCGTGTAGCCGTATCCCTTGGGGCAGTGTCGTCACCTATGGAGAGTTGGCCCGGAGCGTCGGGAGACCCAAGTCGGCACGGCCGGTTGGGCAAGTGATGCGGCACAATCTACTACCGCTATTCGTACCGTGCCACCGTGTGGTAGGCGCGGGTGGAAGCCTCACCGGCTTTGGTGGAGGCCTGGATTTGAAGTGCAGGCTGCTGGAGCTAGAAGGTCTGGCCTGCAAGAAGGTGATGGTGGTTCTGCGGGAGAAATGATCCCGTGTCGGCCGGTCTGGGGAGGCGAGTGGGGCACAGAATGCTCCGGGGACGGCGGGGAGTGGGAAAGAGGCGCGGTTGACGTGATAGGTTTCGCTAAGCTAAAATGCGGCTTATGATTGGAGAACGCGCGCAGTAGCCTGCGCGCGCGCTTTGTGCGTTTACGGGGGGGGACCGTTCAGGGTTAGTGCGGGCGGGTACGATTGTGGCGAGGGGATGAGAGACACAAACCAGGACAGTCTGCAGAGCAGCGCATCGCCGCACTCAGTTAGTGGTGGTTGTGGGGCGTCGTGTGAAGGGTAGTGCGGGCATGCGCCAGGGAGCAGTTGGGCAGAGGAACGTGGTGGGACAGTAGGCACAATACATTCGGCCAAGGAAGCGGTGGGGATCGGCATGGCAGGTCGTCCGACGATCACGCAACAGCCGAGGAGGCAAACGACTGTGCGCATCACCCAGCCTCATTTTCGAGCCACTGCAATCACACCTCTTGTCATGTGCCTGTTGGTAGGAGTGGCCGTGCTGCTCCCGGTACGCGAGGCGATGGCAGCGGTAACGGTGACCATCGAGGTCATCACTCCGCTCGCGACCACCAACTCGCAGCGGTACATCTATATCACCGCATCCTGGCCCGAGTCGGGCGGAGAGGTCCTCGACAGCGTCAGCTGGTCGGGGGGCTCTGTGGCGCCCTCCTACGCAGGGACCCTCGGGAACGTCTACCCGAACGCCGGCCTGGAACATGTAACATGGAGCCGGCGCTCCAGCGGGTGGTTCGAGGGGATCATCGGGCCCCTGTGCGGCCGCAACAACGTGTT
>JBDKVB010000023.1 GCA_039679385.1 Armatimonadia bacterium
TGCTGCGCTCCAGCGTCAACTGGTTCAGCGTGTTGTACTCGTAGTAGGTCGTCTCGCCGTTCTTCGTCAGTTGCGTGCGGTTTCCTGCCGCGTCGAAGCGGTAGTCGAAGGCATACAGCCCCTGGCCTGAACCGTCCGTGCCGGCGTTGCGATGGCAACAAGCGACAGGCATACCGCTGCAGACATCGCACCCACGGAGGCGCACGACAGTACTGTGGCCAGAAGATCGGGACCCACCCCTGGGAACAGCCTCGTCGTCATCCCGCCCCCCAAGGACACGAAGGCGAGCAGCCCTCCCAACCCACAGGCCACGGCACTTTCCAGGAGCCAGCGCAGGACCCCGCGCAGACGCCAGGGCAGGAGCCACCGACTGCCCCTGAGACCAGCCCATACGCCCACCATCGCGAGGCCCAGTCCCACCGCCCGGCAGAACAGGGAGTCCGGAACTAGGGTCCACGAACCACCCCCTGTCACCGAGCCGAGTACTGTCAGCCAATAGAGGCACGTGAGTAGCACCCCCGTGACCGCCAGGAGCAGGATGTGCGACCATGTCCTCCGCAGACCGCAGAGGACAGCCGCCATCGTCCACCCGAAGAGCAGCGAGACGATGAGCAGATCCCAACTGGAGGCCAGCGTTCGCCGTGATGCATCGCGCAGACCATGGGGCAGACTGAGGGCAACGGGTCTGACCTCCTGGAACTGGACGCTGTCTCGCTCATACGGCTGCAGGGCTGCCGATCTAGGGCTACCAGTCCCTATCCCGTTGGGCATGACGAACTGGATCCCCAGGCACTGGATGCCATCGACCCTCCTCGATCGCACTGAGACGAAGAGGACGTGGCTCAGGTCGCCCCACCACAGGGAGTTGCTGGGCCCCGCTGCGTACTCGTGTTCGGGGGGCGGCAGTCCCTGCCGGAGCTTCTGTTCACTCATCCCGACGGACAGTCGCAGCTGTCCGGCTCCTCGCGTGCCACCGAACGGGGTCCCTTGCGGCTGCACGCAGACGGCACCATCTGTCTCCGACATCAGCACCACCGCAACCATGCGCTCGTCCCTGTCGAACCCGAGGATGATCCCTCTGCCCGACACGACGGCCAGGGTCTTGCAGGGAGGCGTCCAGATCGCTGGCTCAACCACAACGACGCTTCGCACTCCCAGCGCGAGAGCGGCTGCCAGAAGCGGCCAGAGCCATCCCAGCACGCGGCGGATGGGTATGGGGGCCTGTGTGCTCAACATGGTGCGACTCCTGTAGCACGGTCATCGGACCGATTGCGACCGTAAGCGGCACAAGCGTTAGGCTATGTCCTGATGGGCTGCCCTCGGTTTGGATTCGCCAGGTCTGCGCCCCAGCATCCCGCCTGCGGTGCAGCCGAGGAAGGCGGCGAGCAAGAGAACGGCGGCAACGCCACGCTGGGCAGGCGGAGGAGAACAGATCGACAGCTGCACGGCCACGTGAACCACGCCCACTACCGCACCAGCCCACCTTGCACCCCCGAGCGCTTGCCGGGCAGCGGAACCTACGACCACACCCCAGACCGGGTACGACGACAGCAGCAGGTAGAGCAGAACGGGTGACGCACGCCCTAGCGGGCACGAGCCGGTGAGACTCAGGATGGCCCACCCGCCCGCGAACGCCAGTGCGGTCACCATGCCCCACGTGACCGAGTAGAGAAACGCGAGGGAGGCAACAACCAGAACGCATCGGAGGATCGTGCCTGCGCGTCTCATCTCCTCACTCCTCCGCCCAGACGCTCCCGTCTCTTGCGGATGGTGTGCCCGGCCTCGGTCATCGCCACCAACTCCCAGTGTCTCGCCCGAGAGACCACATCACGCGAGCTTCCCTCGCTGGGTACGGTTTCGTACCGCGTCGAAGCGGTAGTCGAAGGCATACAGCCCCTGGCCCGACCCGTCCAGCCAGTCTTCGCCCGTTAGCCGCCCGGCGTCGTCGTAGTTGTAGTAGCTGGTTACCTGGTTCGGCAGCCGTCGGGCGTCACAGGCGTCTGTTGGTGTCGTGCCAACAGCGAAGGCTCTCTTCCTGGCCGCCCTTTGGCCCGCACACGTCCCGCCAAGCACCCCGCCTTACGAGGAGGCAACCTCCAGCCACGTTGGGCGGCGCTCAGGTGGTGGCGCCAAATGCTCGGTGACCCTGACGTGTCCGTTCCTGAGAACCTCGATCCTATCAATGCCGCCTGACACAACCAGTAGGGCGCGGCGCCCCCCTGAGGCTGGCGCGGGCACGCTCACGGTGTCCACCGGAACTCCCACACGTCGGGCTCCCTCAAGAACCTGGTCCAGGTAGGCTGCGCCGGAGCGATCGGCAAGACTCGCGAACTCAGTTGGCGACTCTGGGTAGCGGCCATGTTGCGCTCGGAAGTCCTCCGCACTCAAGGCAAGGAACCTCGCGGGCATGGCGACCACATACAACTCGCGCCGCTCACGGAAGAAGACCGTCTCAGCCAAGAGCGATAGCAGCAGCAACAAGAGCAGAACGCCGAGTGCCCAGGCGATCGTGACGGTGGCAGTACGGAGGACCGCCGCCTTCGGCGAGGCGCGTGCATGCCGGGCGCGGCTACGTGCAGTTCCTATGGTAGTCATCGTGCATCTCCTCGTCGGTGTGCCACGGACACCCATCCATCTCCCACACGCCCTCTCCCGCTCATGCCCCGGTCTTCGCTGCCGTCGAGTTGCGCCGGGCGAAGTCCACGAGCGTGGCGTCCATCTTCTCCATGTCGGAGTACTTCGCGAGGCTCGTGGCTGCGGTGTCCTTCTTGGCTGGCTCGTTCATTCCCGTGTACGCCTTGACGAGGGCCCTGTACTTCTCCCACCCCCACCGGGAGGTGCCTGGCTTCTCGAGCCAGGTCGCTCCTTCGGCATAGCGCCCCATGCCTACGAGTGCGCTCCCGATCAGCACCGCTGCCTGGGCCTGGTCCAGTCCCGTCTCAGCCACGGCATAGCCCTCTCGGGCCAGCGCGAGGCTCTGTTCGTACTCGCCCAGGTGGTTGTGCGCTCGGGCAAGACAGAACTCGCGCTCGCCGGGCATCAGGTCTCTTCGTCGCGCTACCTGTGCCAGCACCTCCATCGCCTGCTCCCGCCGCCCCGCCGCCGCGAATATGCATATGGCCCTGCCTGTGGCAGCCGGTGACGAGTCGCGTCTGACCATCTCGGCGGCCCACGTGAGCGCCCTGGGCACATCGCCCGCCAGTAATAGCTCGGAGACGATCCCTTGAGCCAGGTCGGGGTCGTCGCGCCCGGATAGTGCGTCCGCCTGGCAGTACCAGCCCGCGGCCTCCAGATGCTGGGTGAGCCGGTCGGCGCACTCGGCCAGCCGCATGCAGATCCGCGCGCGGTTCTGGTCGGTGAGAGGTCGCTGCCCTGGGAGTGTGAGCGCGTGCCTGAACTGGGCATACGCCCCCGCGTAGTCACGGTTCTTGTAGAGAGCCGCGGCGTGGTACTCGTTCAGGTACCTGGACGTGGGGAACCAGCGCAGTCCGTGCGCCGATACGCCCAGTGCGGAGTTCGCGCTGTCCATGCGGTCACTGGCGATCTGGCACAGCGCCACGTAACCCTCGGCCCCGTGCCAGGGGGCAAGCGTCAGTCCAAGGCTCAGGTCGATGGTCGCCGCTGCGGGCGCGGTTCCCGCCTTGGCACGACCAGACGCAAGGTACGCCGGGCCGTACCAGGGACCCCATCGCGCGGCCCGCTGTGCAAGAGGCAGGGCCTCCGACACACTCCCCTGCTGCAGCAGTGCCTCGGCCCTGCGCGTAAGGCGCCACGCCTGGCACTGAAGGCCGGCCAGAACGCCAGCTACGAGAACGGCAGCGATCACGGCCATACGCCGGCAGCGTCCCCAACGGCGGACAGGGGTCGTCTCCTGCGCCTCCGACTCCGGCTCTGGCGCCGGCTCGTCTGCGATACACAGCCGCGCCTCTTCGTCTGCCATCACAGTCGCACCGCTCTTCCCAAGCGCGTCGTGGGCTTACGAACCTGGGCCGCTGCTGGCCCCATCCGTCGTGGCAGAATGGCGCCTCGCCCAGTCGGCCACCGCCAGCTCAATCCTGTGCTCAGCTTCGTGTCCGGCCGCAGCCTTCCTGGCTGCTCCCGACTTGGCTGCATCCCCCGTGTGCGCATACGCCTCTGCAAGCGCAGTCTGCCTGTCGTACTCCGTGGCGCCCGTGTCGCCCTGCTCTCGCGTTAGCCACGATAGTCCCTCCGGGTAGCGACCGAGCCCCACAAGGGCGATGCCGGCTTCTGTTGCAGCCGCAAGCCTGTCGTTAACTCCGTCCGCCCAGCTATAGGCGGTCTGCGCATGGGCGAAAGCCTCGGCGGACCGACCTGTCTTGCGGCACGCAAGTGCAAGCCACATCTCCCTGTTGTATGGAGAGAAACTGGGCATCTAGGACACTCTCGCCAGGACAGCCATCGCCTCGTCCCACTGCCCGAGCCCAATCCTCGCCCTGAACACCGTGGCATCGGCAGACCCCTGGGGCTCGCGTCGGTTCCACTCCTGGGTCCATTCCATCGCGCCGGTCACGTCCCCCGCACACAGGAGCGCAGAGAAGATGCCCCTCGCAAGACCGACATCCTTGCGCCCTGACAGCGCGTCGGCCTGACGGTACCAGTTCACCGCTTCAGTGTACTTGGACAGTTCACTCTCACATTCGCCGAGGCTAGTGAGGAGTCTGGCACGCTCGGAATCCGTGGCGTTGCGGAACCCGGGGTGGCTTCTCGCGCGTAGGAACTGATCGCGGGCCGCCGCATAGTCCCCAATGCCCCGCAGGGCGGCCGCGCGGGCGAGAACGAGGTTCACCGAGTCTGGGAACCAGCGCAGGCCGCGCTCTGACATGGACAGAAGGCTCTGATAGTCGTGCAGCCGGCTTGACGCGATGATGCCAAAGGCGACATAGCCCTCGTCGCTGTGTCGCGGAGCAAGACGTAGGCCCAGGGCCAGGTTCGTGACCGCGGCGACCGGGTCGTCATCTGCCTGCGCGCGCCCCAGCGCAATGTGCGCAGGCCCGTACCACGGAGCCAGACGCGTGGCCTTCTGTGCGTTGGCAAGCGCTTCGGGCGTGTTCCCCCATCGCAGGTACCACTCAGCGTAGCCGGTGTAAAGCCGCGCCTGGTGCTGCAGTCCGGCGACGACACCGACCACCACGATGCACGCGATGATACCCGCCAGCCGCCGCCGTCGGCCGTTGGAGACCGGCCCCAGCTCTCCAGACCGACGCAACGGCGGCGGCCCATCCCGTGGGGTCATCATACTCGCCTTCCTCCAGGGCCATGCCATCGCCACCAGCTCCCAGTGTTCCGCCCAACAGACCACATCACGTGGGCTTCCCTCGCTGTGTGCGGTTTCGCACCGCATTCCAGACGACCCACCGCCACCACAGGCTTCGAGCACTTGCGGCCTCAGGAACCCGGTGGCCGGTCCGCCGTGCACCCCTCTTGGGCAGCACTACGAGGGGTACTCTGGCGGCGCCGCTGGACGAGTTGCGCTAGGTATGCCCCGAGCGTGCAGCTCAGTATCGCGGCTAGCGCAAACAGCAGGTCGTCCGCCCCGCAGTGCATACGCGCCGTGGCTGCTGGGATGAGAGACAGCGCGCCCGCGGCAATGCCAACGGCAACTCCGGCCATAGCCCCACGACGCGTCAGGAGCTGTGCGAGGGCACCCAGCGCCAAGCCGCAGACGGGCCATGCGAGGCAGAACGCCACCCCAATCCAATGGCTCAAGCATGGCGAATAGGTATCTATTGCTACCCATATGGCGAATAGCATACTGCTTCCTACGAGAAAAACGATCCACTGGAGTGTGCCGAGCCCGACGATGAGGCCAAGGGTCAGTCCCCTGCGTTCCGTAGGCCGTCCCCCGTACTGCGTCCAGTAGGTGATCGCATCAGTGTCTATCGCCATTGCCACGGCAGGTCGCCCTTGCTCGGATCCTCATCTTTGGGCTTGGGGCCGGATCGGTCTGCTCGCCACTCCCACGTCGGCTTGCCGCCGTCGTCGATGCCGTCGGGGCCGACGCTGTACAGCACGTAGCGGTCGCCGATGCGCTGATAGCGGAGCGGGCCGGTGGAGAACGGGTCCTGCGGCACCGGCCAGTTGATGCGGGCCAGGTCAGACAGTGATTCCGGATACTGGCCAGTGCGCTGCTTGTACACGGAGAGACCAAGGCTGGCGGAGATGAGGTTGAGGCGAGTCTGACAACAGAGGCGGGCGACGGCTGCTTCTGACAGGTCTGCGCTGAAGATGCGGGCCACGACGGTGCACTTCAGGCCGCCCCTGCTCCAGTCGTTCAGCTCCTGGTTCAAGCGCGGAAAGTCGTTCCATTGGGCGGCCGTGGCCTGGATGGTTCGTTCCATGTACTCGAGATAGGCCGTCTCATCATGACGGAACAAGGGTGGAAGCGCACGGGCGTATGTCCAAATGGCCCAACCCATGCCGGCCTCGCTGTCGTCGCCACTGACGCTCCACGGCTTCCGGTGGGCCATACCATAGATGGACAGGGTTCTGGCTCGCTCAGTCTGCATAGCCTCTTCCAGATTGGCCCGGAGGTCGATGCCAGTGAGGAGGGCGAGGATGGCTCGGGGATCGGACGCGGAGATGGTGCAGCGAGGTAGAGCGAACTCCGCGCTTCTCTGGCTGACGGAGAAGCAGGCGTAGGCCACCGTCTGGGAGATGAAGGTGGGAGCGCGTGTGGTGTGCACGCTCAGGGCGAGGCCGGCCCGCAGGCGGCGGGCGGTGAGTGCCGCGTCGCCCTGAGCCGCGGCGACGGCGGTGGCATCGGCGCAGAAGCGAGCAACGTCGCGGAGCTTCGACAAGTGGAGCATGGACGTGGGTATGATCTCGGACCAGTCGTCGTCGAACCGGCAGCCCGGCAGGGCAGCGGCGCGGTTCAGCAGTTCGAGGGCGTCTGCATCTTGCTTGAGCAGCCCCGCCAAGCCCTTGAGGTCCTGGGCACTGAACCAGTCCCCCCCGCCGTAGCCGAGGGGCTGACCTGCTTCCCGGACGTAGCCCGTGCCGGTGGGCGACAACTCCCGTTTGCCGATGTACGTATGCGGCTTGATCATCTCGGCCACCCGGAGATATGCGGTCGCGGCGTTCTGGTCGGCCGGGATGCGAGGCGGAGTAGCTTCGGCGAAGGTCAAGGGTGCGCTCTCAGCCTTCACCTTGGCCAGACCGGCCTTGAGTCTGTAGCTGGCAATGATGGTGGTGGTGACATCCAGGACGATGAGAACCGCCAGACACCACAGCAGCATTCGGCCCAGGCGCCGCCAGAAGGAGCGGCGCGGAGGGTGACGTCTCACGTTGCTGTCAGCCTCCACTGCCACGGTAAGTCCCCCTTGCCGATATCCTCGTCTTCGCGACGGTCACCCGCAGTGGCACTGCAGGTGACCTGTTAGGGATTTGTAGTAGCACTTGCCGAGCCCCGATAGGGTGCCTCCCGTCTCGCACAGGCACTTCTGGTAGTCAAACTCAACGCAATCCTGACAGTCTACTTCGGCATCGGTGCAAGGCCCGGCATGCGGGTCACGCGGTTTCCCCTGCATGCAACATGCGAGGTAGTCACAGGCCAAGCCGGTCGCCTTTCCCTTTCCATACTTCGCGATGCACTTCGCGCACGCCCTCCAGCCTTTCTGGCATTCCTTCAAGCATTGCTTGATCAGGTTCCTCGTATCCCTGCCCTTCGGCCAGTCGACCGCGCACGGGCGGCAGTCCCACAGGCCAGCTGCGTCGGTCCCGAGGACAGGGTCGTTTTCGCAGTAGGTGTATGCACCGGGGCCGTTCATCAGCAGTGGGTCTACTGAGATGAAACGCGTGATGGCAGCCAAGCACCACCGCCACCAGACCTGTTCCAGCCCGACGGTAGGCTCATGGAAGTACCCATACCCGCCAACATACTGGTACGGCGTCTCGGTCGTCCCCGTCCGTCCGAGACTCGTTCCGAACGCCTCGTACAGGAAGGTGTCGCTGAGACTACCGTCGCCGGCTGTGAGGCCGATGACCGTGCCCAGGGCGTCGAAGAGCTGCCAACATTGGGAGCCCAGTTGGCTGACCAGCAGGCTGTAGGCACTCCCGCCTTCGCTCAAGTGGTATCGGCTCAGTCCGCCCGTCGTCAGTTCGGCGATCAGTTTCTGGTCATCGTAGATCAGTGTCTCTGCGATGCCGTTTTCGCTGCGCCACACCCGCTGCATGTGGGCATTGTACTTGTTGTCCAGAGTCACGCCGGGTGCCTGGATTCGCGTGAGCGCCTCGTCCACATCCCAGGTGAAGTAGGTCCAACCCTCGACGTCCTGCTGGCTTGCCATTGCTCCGTCGGCTTGCCACTGGTAGTAGGTCTGCGCACCGGCGGTGCTGCGCTCCAGCGTCAACTGGTTCAGCGTGTTGTACTCGTAGTAGGTCGTCTCGCCGTTCTTCGTCAGTTGC
>JBDKVB010000024.1 GCA_039679385.1 Armatimonadia bacterium
CACACTGCGCTGGCGGTGCTTGAGCCCGGTCAGACCCGCGTGAGCAGCATCTTCGACACGCTGACGCCGGTTGCCAAGGGTGCGCCGTGGCACGGCGTGGATACGGGCTGGAACGGTACTCCGGCCATGATGCTCGGACTGCGCGACCAGGGCGTCAACCTGATCGTCATTCACCTGGGACCGAGCCAGCTCGACAACGGGGAGTACGACGAACTCCTGGCCTTCTGCCGGGCAACGGGCATCCACTTCCAGATCAACAATGAGCACTCCAACTGGGTCGCCGAGGCACCGGACCCGACGGGCCGGAACCGGTTCGATGCGCCGGGCGGCTGCCATCGCTGGGATGTGGAGGCGAAGGCCCTGGAGGCGGCGGCTGCCACGGGGGTCTTCGAGGGCGTGGTGTATGACGAGGGCGAGCACATGCAGCTTTGCCGCAACAACTACTCGAAGCTGCCTGACCCCGTGCACCGCATGCCCTACCTGGTGGAGACCACCGGGATGACGCTGCCGCAGGCCTACGAGGCCTTCCTCGGTGCGGCGCGGGGAGTGTCGGAGTACAACCGGGCCCACGGCTCCCGGATGCTGGTGGAAAGCGTGTTCCCGGCGCTATGGCATCCTCTGGCGCGGGCCGGAGTGACGCTGTGCCCGAAGCTGCTCAAGGAGGACGTCAATCCGGTTGTGCTGGCGCTGTCCCTGGGAGCGGCGAAAGAGTACAACGCCGAGCTGTGGTATAGCCCGGACTTCTGGTTCCATGGCTGGTTCCCGGGGCACACAGTCGAGGAGTACGAAGCCGCCCTGCGACTGGCCCACGCCGCCGGAGTTGACAACGTCTACACCGAGGGTCTCCTGGGCACCTGCCGTCTGACCGGCGCAACCTACCAGCTCACTGAGTATGGTTTGGCTCTGCGCAGCTTCGTCCGCGACTATCTCCCGGCGCACCCGCGGAACTACACCTACCGCGACTACGAGCCCGAGGTCGCCATCGTGCGCTTCCCCGACAGTGACTGGGGACAGGCCTCCTGCTACTACTGGAAGACGCTCTATGGTGCCGAGGACCTCCCGCCGACCGCTGAGACCGGCGAGTGGATGCAGATCTTCAACCTGCTCACCGGCGGCGCCAGCGACCCACGGGCGGTCAACACCAACAGCGCAGTCTACCCGCGCGAGAAGTGGGACTTCACCCTTCCGTGCCCACCGACGGCGGTCTTCGACCACCTCGTGGGAGAGGAACTGCTGCGGACCGCGCACACGCTGTTCCTGTGCGGAATCACCATCTCCGACAACACCCTGACCGCCGTGCGCAACCGCGTCAAGCAAGGCACAATCTGCTTTGCCCCGGCGCGTCTGTGCCCGGAGGACGTCCGCAAGCAGACTACGACGCTCCCGGCCAAGATCCAGGACGGTGCAGGCTCCTGGATCGTCGTGGAGAGCTTCACCCTGGAGGGCCTCGGAGCCTATGCGAAGCTGCTGCCGACGGTCGGCACGGACATGCGCCTGCGCTTCAAGGGCCAGGAAGTACGGATCGGCGCACTCGGCACCGATCCAGTGATCGTACCCGCCGCGAAGGCTCCGGGCCAGGCGAAGCCGTAAGGCCGGCCTTCGAGACTACTACCCGGAGTCGCCGCGCGTGACCTCGAAGCGGGCGGTCTGCGTGGTGCCGGTGAGGACGTCGCGGGCCTTCACAGTCCAGACGCCCGGCGAGTCGTTCCGAGCCAGCGGCCAGGTCGCGTCGAGCTTGCCCGACGGTGCAAGCAGGTTCCGCTGGTACTCGAAGTGGGTCACCCCGGCCGGGTCAACAAGCTCCAGGTGCAGCACGTGGTCACCCGCAGTGCCCTGGCTGGTCTCCAGGGCGGCGGTCACTCGGAGCTCGTCACCAGGCCTCACCTGCGCCGGTGCTGTGAGTCGCAACGCCGTCACCCGGTAGGGCAGGCACGCATAGAGCACGCAGCTTCCGGGGTCGAGGGTAGCCTGGGTTTCCTTGACCTCGCCCAGGTACTTACCCGCGCGCAGGTCGTAGAGGTGGCTGGCCTCGCCGAACCGGACTCTCACCGGGTCGCTGTCCTGGCAGCGTCGGAAGTCGCGGATCAGGCCGTAAACCGTTAGTGGCCCCCGGCGGAAGGTAGCGAGTTCATAGCAGCGCGGCGGATTGCCTTCTGGGACCGCATCAACCGTGACCTCGCGTGGGATTCCGGCCGCCGCAGTGACCTGCCGCAGAATCTCGCGCACGCCCACATCGTAGGCCGGCATCCCGAAGTTCAGGTACACTGCAAGGCCCTTGCCGTGAGCCTGAAGGAGCACCGCCGGTTCCCCTGTTGCGTGATGCGCCAGGACTTTCGCACCGGCTGCCGTCAGAGTCTCGCGCCCGAAGAGCTGCAGCGTGAGCCCCTGCAGGTTCAGCCCGGAGCCCGCAGCTTCGCCCGTCACCGTGGTCTTCCCGTAGTCGATGCCGCCGGTTCCGCGCTCCACTCCGAACAGCCGCCGCAAGAGAGCTGAGTCCGGATAGGGCTTGCCGTGCTCATCCGTGCGCAGGCAGTTGAGATCGCCCACCAGCACACCGCCCGCCTCGACGTAGCTCTCCAGCTTGCTCACCAGGTCCCCGTTGGCGGCCACGGTGAAGGGCAGGATCAGCATCGGGAACTGCCGGAGCACCTCACTGCCTGTGATCTGCTCGGGCGTCACATATTGGTAGTCGAGCTGCAGCTCGTTGAGGTGTTGCCGGAAGAAGAAGGCGGAGCGGAAGAAGGAGCCGTAGCTGTCGCAGCCATCGGCTTCCGACGGGTCCGGCTCCGTGGTCTTCGACTGGCACCAGGACACCAGCATCGAGGGGAAGGACCACAGGACGGCGACCTTCGGTTGCTCGCGCTGGTACTCGATGAGCAACTTCCCGCAGCCTGCACGCAGGTCGGCGATACTCTCGCGAACGGCCTGCGAGTAGCCGGTGTAGCTCAGATCGGGGTAGACCAGCGACCACGAAGTCCCGCGCGGAGCGTCCACCGCAATCGCGGCGAAGTAGCTGATTCCCCGCGAACCATGGAGCGCCAGCCACCAGGGCTCATACCGCGCCGCAAGGGCACGCCGGTCATAGCCGATCCAGCCGTAGTTGAAGAAGGGACGCGCCTGGGTCTCACCGGGTGCTTTCCGGGCTGCCTGTGCCTGGGGTGTCTCGATGAAGCCGCGCCACAGGTCGAAGATGGCCTTGTGCCCACTCGCCTTGATGGCCTCCGAGTACTCCTGTCCCCAGCCATAGCCGACCTGTGTTGCCAGTCGCCAGAAGTCGTTGCCGTTGAAGGGCGTCACGCCGAAGGTGTTGGTCTGGCCAATTGGCATGCTGGGATTGCCCTCGTGGTAGCCGTCGACCGCCGTCTTCAGCGCGCTGATCCAGGTCTCCGTCATGAAGGTGCGGAAGTCCACGAAGGGGCCGAAGTTGGCCTTGCCGCGGATCTCCTCGGTCTTCGTGCCCTTGATCTGGCTCCAGTCGGTGAAGCTGGTGTCCCACTGGCGGTTGAGCGCCTCGAGCGAACCGTAGCGTGCCCGGAGCCACTCCTGGAACTTCGCCTGACACAGGGGGCAAAAGCACACCTCCTGCCGACTGTGCTGATCGGAGAGCAAGAGCTCGTCGCCGATGCCTACGGCGAACATGCCCAGGTCGCGCTGGTCGGTGGCGGGCTTCCGAGCCTGATCGCGGCAGTCGGCGAGGACCTTCGGGTCATTGAGGCAGGTCCGGCGAAGGTCGCTGGTGCTGCCGTTCTCGCGGAACAGGCCCATGCCGCCGATGTACCCGGCGGAGAGCAGACCGTGGCCCGCGACGAGATCGGGGCTCTGGGCGAACTCGGAGTTGAAGCCAAGGTCTCGGAGGCGCTGCGACAAGCGCTCCTGCACGAAGGGATGCAGCATGCCCTGGCCCCAGCAGGTGATCGTGAAGTCCTCTGCCGCCAGCTCCGGTCCCATCGCCGGTATCCGCAGCGGGATCCAATGACTATCTTGCTCTCGACCTCCGGTCATCGCCTGCACCCAGACTGCGTGGTGGACTCCGAGGGGCGACCAGCCCGGCAGGTCCAGTGAGACACTGTCGCGACCGTCGACCTGCAAGCGTGCCTCCGAGACGACTCGTCCGAAGGCGTCGATCACCCGGGCCACAAGCTCGGTTCCAGTGGCTGCCGGGGTCTGGAGCTTCGCCGTCACCTTCACCGGCTCGCCTGGGGCATAGGCTGCCCGGTCAGTGGTGACTTCGGCAAGGGTGGTCGCCTGAGGACGGTCGACCCAGAAGCTGCCCCAGTTGACAGCCAGCCCCCCGGCGTCGAGGAGCGTGACGTCTGCGATCACAGGACCCTCGGGCAAGCCCGCCGGCACTGGCACGCTGACCCGACCGTCTGCACCGACCGGGAGTTCCTGTGCCGGTTCGCGTCGCCAGGGACCGTCGAAGCGGA
This sequence comes from Armatimonadia bacterium, assembly GCA_039679385.1. Lineage (NCBI taxonomy): Bacteria > Bacillati > Armatimonadota > Armatimonadia > Armatimonadia bacterium. The sequence goes on from JBDKVB010000024.1 coordinate 4,428, forward strand.
CCTCGCGACTGCTGCGGAGAGTGACCCGGAGCTTGCTGCCCGCAGAGGCGCCTTCGACCCGTACCTGCAGCGCCTGTCCCGTCGCGGATTCGAGGCTGAGTCTGGTTGCGGGTTCCCCTCGCGCCGCCCAGGTGATTGCACGCGAGAGCTGACAGAAGGACCACTCCCACTCGGCGAACTCGCGGGACCACCAAGCCGCCCTGCTGGTGTCGGCGGCAAGGCAACCCCAGAGGCGATTCGCCCCCACGGGGAAGCTGAGCCGAACGACGCGGCCCTGCCCCAGTTTGCCGGTCTGAACCGAGGGACGCAGAATCTCGGGCATGCGGTTCTCGGGGTAGCCACTTCGCAGCCAGTGCTCCGCCGGCACCTCGGTCAGGTCCTGGGGCTTGAGGAACTTGCTGGCGATGCCGAAGCCTTCGAGGATCACCAGCCCGGCTCCGGCGCTAACTCGGCGAGCAATCTCGGCCCTGAGCCCCTCCCCCATCCGGGCGTTCACCACATAGACCTCGTAGAACCCCTCCTGCAGTCGTCGCATCGCCTGGCGCCCTGTGGGTGAGACCAGCATTTCGCCCTCGTAGCCGGTGACGAGAAGGTCCGAGTCCATCTGCAGGCGCAGGTCGAGCTCCGACCACTCCCTGCTGCTCTGAAGGGCGCGGGTAACGCAGAGGGTCTTCAGCGCCCCTCCCGCCACCGGGTTCGCCCAGCTGATGTAGTCCTGGGTCTCCAGTGGCTCTGCCGGGCGATCGATGGCCGGGAAGTGCAGTTGCTGGATCAGCACTTCCTTCGGCTCGCCCTCACGCAGCGAAACACTGTCATAGAAGATCATGCCCTGGCGGCTGACGTTGTAGATATAGAGCCGACACGCGGGGTTCGGCGCGGTGAAGGTGGCGACGTACTCCTCGTAGGTCGCCGCCGGCTCGAGGTTCCACACGATGGACTGCTCGATGCTCGGGCGCTCCGGGCCATGCATGATCAGTGCGCCACCGCTCGCTCCGTCGACGCCGCGCAGACGCATCCTGAGCGTGTACTTCTGTCCCCGTTTGAGGGTCACGTTCTGAGTCGCCACCACGTAAGTGCCCGGCCGTGAGGCCAGTTCGTAGTTGCGGCTCAGATAGGTGACCTCCTGCCACTTCGCGGTCTGGGGCGACGTGCTCCAGTCGTCCGGCATCCCGTTGCCATCGGCGTCGAGGTCGAAGCCGGGGTTCTTGAGCAGCTCCTCGGGGGCATCCTGAGCCAACGCCCAGGTGCAGGTCAGCAGCCCGAAGATGAGGAGACACAGCACGCGTCGTGACGGCATGGAGGTCACTCCTTCGCGGTGGCACGGAAAGGGGGCTCTCGCGAGGAGTGTTCCCTCGAGCAGGCGGCAGGTCCTGCCCGGTACCGAGACCCAGGAGCACGCCACCACCTCGCAGGTTTTGGGCAAGGGGTCGGCGAAGGGGCCGCCGGAATTAGGTGGCTCTTGCCTCGCTGCAAGGGACCGCCCGGATCTGCCCCGGCACGCTGCTTTCAGGAGGCCTTTGCCATGCGCATCTCGCACCCTGCCTGCCTGCTGCTCCTGCTTACCGTCACTCTCCAGGCCCAGGAGGCCCTTCCGACGTCAGTCCCGATCGGCATCACCGATCTGCTGATTGACGGGCACCCGACCGTCGGCTACCAATTCGACGGGAAGGCTCCGATCTCGCTCGGCTACGACTGGAACGGCTACTCCGCAGAGAGCGGCGTGTACTTCACGCCCGAGGATACGCTTGAGCCCGGCGGCCAGGTCTTCCTGCACTGCCCCTGGGTCGGCGGCGCGGGTATTGCCTTCGCCGACTATGCGGTGAAGCTGCCGCAGACCGGGCGGGTCCGCCTTCAGTTCCAGATCGCCCTCCGTTCCGGCGCACAGAAGAGCGACGGGGTCACCTACCGGGTTCGGGTGAAGGATGAGGTTGTCTTCGAGCAGCACTGCACCTGGAAGGTCTTCCGGCCCTTTGAACTCGACCTGAGCCGTTTTGCGGACACGCAGACCGTGCTGCGCCTCGAAGTCGATCCGGGACCAGCTCGCAGCACCTCCGACGACTGGTCGCTCTGGCGGTCGGTGCGGCTCTTCTGCGGTGACGACGCCCAGATCGCCGCAGCGAAGGCCCAGGCTGACGCCTTGCTGGCAAAGGCCCGCGCTGGTGACCTGGCCGTGGGTGAGAAGCTCGGCCGTACCTCGCTGCTTGCCCTGACCTCCCATGAGGCCGCAGGCGTGCGTCCAAGCACACTCTCGCCGGTGAGTACTTCCGTCCGCAAGGAGGGCGAGGCTTACGTCTTCACCTGCCAGGGCGACGAAACCGTGGAGTACCGCTTCGTACCGGCGGAAGGTCTGGTCAGCGGACTGAGTGCCACGGTGAACGGCAAGGCCCTCAGCCCGGCTCCCTTCCAGGGCGGTCCTCGCGTGCATCTCGACGGTCTGGACTTCCCGCTTCCCTCGCCAACTCTCACCACGCAACTGGTCGGCACACAACTTGACGGCGACAAGGTGATCTGCCGGTACCGCTACGTCAATCCGAAGACCGGCTCCGCAGCACGTCTCCGGGCGACGCTATGGGCTGAGGGCAAGTCGATAGGCCTGGAGCTCTCCGGCGAGCCGGACCGCTTCAGTGGCTTCGCCGCGCAGCCCGCCGGGGGACGCCCAATCACGGCAACCTTCGCTGCAGGGCCGCCGATTCGCCGTGCGGATGGCTACTACGCCTCGGTCGTGGTGGACCGCCTTCGGACGGACGCTTCCGGGGTCGCCTCCGGAGCCGTGACGAGCTACCGGCCTCTCACCAACGGGAAGCGCAATGCCCTGCATGACGTCCTCTACCTCACGGTCAGCAGCCGCTTCGAGGAGACGCTCTCCAACTCGCCCTTCAAGGCTTCGCCCTTCCTGGAAGACCTGTCGCACCGCGTAGTGCTCGATGGCTGGGGCGGCAACTTCGCCGACAACGAGCAGTGGCTCAAGGACATGAGCCTGTACGGCATCGACGGCTTCCTGATGATCAAGCACGTCTGGCAGCGCGACGGATACGACCACACCTATCCCGACACCATGCCCGCGAAGGCCTCCATGGGTGGCGACGAGGCGCTCCGCAGTCTGTCCCTCACGGCGCAGAAGCTGGGGCACGAGTTCTGCGTCCACGAGAACTACTACGACTACTACCCGAACGCGGAGTCCTTCAAGGAGGCCGACCGCCTTCTGAACAGCGAGGGCAAGCCGGTCGACGGTTGGGATAACGGGCAGGTGCGCGCCGTCATCCTCAAGCCCTCGAAGCTGATGGACTACGTGCGCGAGTTCACGCCGCAGATCAAGCAGCGCTACGGCTGCAATGCCGCCTACCATGACATCATGCCGACCTGGCACGTTGACTTCGACGCCAAGGCGCCCGGTGCGGGCATGATCCGCTACACCCACGAGCAGACCCAGGCGCTGTGCGACTTCGACCGCGCGATCTTCGGCGGACCGGTAGTCTTCGAGGCCGCCGATCCGATGATGGCGGGCGTCTACGACGGCGGCTGCAACCACGGCGTCGACACCTACCTTTCTCCGACGGCCGTTGCCTACGAGGTGCTCAAGGTCCATCCGCGCCAGTCCAACCACGGCTTCGGCTACTACGAGCGCTGGCTGCCCTGGGGCTACAGCATGCCCGTGTGGGGCAGCTATGTGATGACCGACCGCGAGCTCGACAAGTACCGGGCGTACACCATCGCCTTCGGCCGCACCGGGTTCATCGGCATGCAGCTCATGAAGCATCCGCACGGCGTGGTGCGTGAGTATCACCTGATGCAGGCCTTCGGTCGCGCCTACACCGGACAGTTGGCGAACCG
>JBDKVB010000025.1 GCA_039679385.1 Armatimonadia bacterium
CTGTCGATGGCGAAGCCGAGTCCGCCGCCGACGGCGCCGAGCCCATCAGCCACAATCGTGCTGACCTGCCACTCACCAGAACCGAAGGCCGGCGCAAGCGCGACCAGTAAGGCCGCAACAGTGGAGATCAGAAAGGCGGCAACACAGGGTCTTCGACGCACTACGCTCACCATGACGATCGTGTACCGTTCAGCGAGGTCGGCCTCCAGACATCCACTCCGCGCCACGACCATGCCTCGGCTACTTTCAGGGACTGTCCGGGTTATACGCACAGAAACGGAATTGAGAGACAGTGTTTCCGTATATGGAAATACTAAGGCGCATAGCAGTGCGGGTCAACGCAAGGCTAACTCAAGTCAAAGTATGAGATGTCGTAAATCGCACTGTTCTGCGACATAGACACTTTCTTAATAACGCTATGCCGATGTCTAGACACACGCAATGGAATCTGATACAGGCTCACCGCCGCACCTCTCTCATTTCCCGTACACAATCAGGTGCATAACCACATAGTATAACCGTGCATCGGAAGACAGATGGCGCGCTTGCAGGGACTTGGGCAAGCTCGTGCGGCAAGCCACTCCCGCCAGAGCCCTATGGGCGCACAGGAACGCCACGCCTGACAGCGAATCAGAGGCGTGGCGTTCCGGATTCTCGCAGGGAGCAGGCCTGCGTCTATTCGACCTTGTAGGTGGCGGCCACCATGGCGCTGGCGGAGGCGGTGCCTGAACCGCTCGGCGGTGTGAACATGCGCATCATCGCCATCAGTCCTCCCTCGTCACCTACACCCATGACCTGCAGGCCAACGAGAGCCCCTAGCTTCCGCCCGGCCTTCGCAGCCGCCATCTCTGCGACTGACCGCGACTGATCGATCGCCTCACTGAGCGCCTTCTGTTGAAGTGCCTTGGCGTCCTTGACCCCGAACCTGATCATGTCCTGGGACGTGAGCATCTGGCTCACTACCATGGGGTTCACCGCCGCCCCCTCAGCCCCTGCAGCATCGACGATCCGTGCCGCATCGTCGAACACCAGGCCCGGGTCGATCTGGTTGATGCGCACCGTCAGAGTGCTGGACACAAAGAAGCTGTCCTTGTCCTTGTTGCCACCCATCATCTGCTGCAGCCCCCCGGCACTGATCCGTGGAGCCCCGGGCTTGATGTCTGCCTGCTTGACGCCCTGCTCAACCAGCTTGCTGACTGCCCGGTCTCGTCGATCCTGATTCACCATCAGCGCCGACTGGGCCGTCGGCCCAGTCCCCTGGATCGTCAGAACTACCTCCGCCCACTCGGGCGGCGCCTCCGCGGTGCCCATGGAGGTCACCGTGATCGTGTCCTGCGGCGATGGTCCGGTCGGATACATCTGTGCGAACCCCGTCGTTGCGACCAACAGACCGATCCCCAGCACCAACGCGAGCCTTCCCATCACTTGTCAGACCCCCTTAGAGGTGTACGGCTTCCGACTGTTTTCCACAAAGGTAAGCACCGCTCTAGGACGAAACCTCTTGCATCACTGCACTGAGGTGATCTAATGCGCTGCGCCCTGTTCTGGTTCCTTTCCGTCACAGCCGCCTGTTCGGCTTTGGCCCAGACGGTCAATCCTATCGACTACGCCCGCGAGGCCACGGTCAAGGCATCTTGCGCCGCCGGGGCTCCTGACGCCAAGTACGGCATCAGCAGCGCCACGGACGGCAACCCCTCAACCTGGTGGGCCTCCTCCGCCAACCCGAAGTACCCGATCCAGGTTTCCCTGGGTTTCCCTCGGCCCGTCACCGTCGATACCCTTCTGCTCACCCAGGGCAACCCGCTACCGATCTACTCCTGGATCAAGCGCCTACGGGTTGAGTCCCCGGGCGTGGCCCCGGTGGATTTGGATCTGGCCGACACGGGCGGTTCGCAGGTGGTCCGATTCCCGGCGCGACAGACCGAGGTGCTCACACTCTCCCTTCTCGAGCCCTACGACGCCTCGCGAATCTACGTCACCCTGAGCCAGCTTAGCGTCAACAACGACCCCGACCAGAAGGTGAGGATCAAGGTGCCTCCGACGCTCACCTGGCGTTCCGCCGACCTGCGCCCCCAGGGGCGTGCCCAGCATCCCTGCGTCTACATGACCCCGGAGGACGTCGCAGCAGCGCGACAGCGCGTGCAGACCGTCCCCTGGGCCCAGAAGTGGTTCGCCCAGGTACTCGCCGAGGCTGACCGTTGGGTCGCCAGGGACGACGCCTGGTTCGCCGATCTCCTGCCCGAGCAGGGAGCCTGCTTCG
>JBDKVB010000026.1 GCA_039679385.1 Armatimonadia bacterium
CCCAACCGCAGGCCGGCAAGTCCGAGCCAGGTGGCTTTGCCGAGCCCTCTGACGTGCTCGACGGTCGCCAGGAGGTCCTGCAGCCAGTCGGCCGGAGTGAACTGCCCGAAGTCGCCCTCGCTATCGCCGCAACCCCGGTAGTCGAAGCGCACCACACGGTAGCCGTCGGCGCACAGGCCTCGGGCGAGGTCGGTCAAGGGCCGATGGGCACACTTCTTCTCCTCGGCGAAGGGATCGCAGAGGATCAGCACTCGCCCGGTCGGCTCCGCAGGTTCGTACCAGAGCCCGTGCAACCGCAGGCCGCCGCTGGGGATCTGGAGGATCCGCTGCTCCATGGGGCCGTTCCTTCCTCAGCCCTCTCCCCGGACCCCGCGACGGGCCGGGGCCCCAGGCCTTCATACAGCAAAACACCCGGACCGTCACCGGCCCGGGAGGCAGGTCGTCCGCAGGGCTATTCGCTGCGCTTCTTCTCAACGAACTCGGCGATGTTGCTCACGGTCGAGAAGGTCTCGACGTTGAAGTCGTCTTCCTCGAGGGTGATCTCGAACTCGTCCTCCAGGCCCACGATGATCTCGAAGAGGTTCACCGAGTCGATGCTGTACTCGTCCATCAGGTTCTCTTCGTCCTCGATGTCCTCGGGGGCTACGTTGAGGAAGAGCCGCTCCACGATCATCTTCTTCAGTTGCAGCTTCAGGTCATCTGCCATCAGAGGGGTCCTCCGTTGCTGCACAAATCACAAACCTGTGGTTGTTTCCCCCTCGCCGGCCTCCTCACCTCTGCGGACACGCAGACACTCCCACGAGATGTGCTGGTCTCGCGCGAGTGCTCCTGGTGCCTGCTCTCTTGGTCTACTGGACGCCCTCTGCGGCCCGGCGGTTCTAGAGCTGTACCTTGAAGACCTGGCTGCACTCGTCCTGATAGGTGCCAAGATCGAAGCGGATTACAACGGTGTACTGGCCTGACGGCCCGGCTACTCGCCCGGAGTAGCTGCAACTGCCGCCTCACCCAAACTCAAGGGCGCCGGTGTGCACCAACTCACCCTTGGCGGAGTACACCTTCACCTTGCCGCCGGACTCACCCGTGCCGGAGAAGCCGGACAGCTTCTGCCCCCAGTTCGTACCCGGCGCCGCCGTCACCTCGATGCGGCCACCCTTGCTGACGGTGCACTCGGCGTTGGCCTGCATCCGGCCGCCGATCTTGCGTGCCTTCCCTACCGGGGAGGTCGCGGGGAAGTCCGCCAGGCTCAAGGACATCTCGCGACCGCCGCCCAGATCGACGGTTGCTGACCCGTACCTGCCTCCGCCCCTCTCAGGGTCCACAGCCATCACGAGAGTCCCGCTGGGACGGATGAACCACACTCGCCCGACGGTAGGCAGGTAGCCGTTCAGCATCGTGAAGGCTGCGGGCTTCCCACGGGCGTCAACGAAGTCGCAGGAGACCCTGGTGGTCTGCCCCGGCACCGGCGCCACTGTGAGCTTCGTCCACGTAGCGTCAGATGTCACCTCGCGCAGCTCACCGGCGATACCAAGGTACTTGGAGTTGCCCGGCAGCTCACAGCTCTGGCGCTTGCCGTCGCCGTTCTCGTCGAGCCACAGGGACTCGTGACAGGGAGCCGCATAGACGTCACAAGAGCCGCTCTGTCGAGGCACCCGCGCTCGCACGGCAGCGGAAGTCGTCGCACGGAACTGCCCATAGACGCCGCCCTTCTGAAGGGTCAGCACCAGCCGCGCGTCCTGGTACACCTTGGGCGACTTCGGGCGGAACTCGAAGGTCTGGGCGGTCTTCTCAGTGCCCGACAGAAGCTTACCGGCGACCACCGGGTCGTCGTCGGTCTGCCCGTTACCGTTGGCATCGATCGCGAGGAGAGCCCTGGGCGCCTTGCCGCTTTGGGTCACCCAGACTCGCACCTGGATTGCGCGCGCTGACCGGTAGAGGACACCCTCGAGTTCCCGAAGCTCAGACGGCTGGACGGCCGTCTCAGGTGGGCTCGCGTAGCCACAGCTTTCCTGCCACTCCTCGGCCAACTGGACCTTCTCGAGCGCGTACTCACCGGTCTTCAGCGGCCCGGTGCCACCTGCCGCCCAACCCGGCCAAGCCCATAGACACAACGCCAGAAGAACAGTCCCCCGTGCTGTCATCCGACCCGTCACCTCCAACCCTCGTCATGGCCTTACCGTCAAGGTGCGCTTGTGTGTCGCTGGGAACTCATTCCGGCGCCGACATCGGTTCCATCGCCCGCCGGTCTCCCACGGTGTAGCTGGTCTCGCCGACTACTGTCCCAGCATACTCCCCGGTCTCCCAGGTCGCCCTTATCCGCAGCCCGTCGCCGGTCTTGACCTTGGGGGCTCGCACGGAGCCCTGGCAGGAGCCGCCTCACCCAAACTCGGCGTTGCCCTGCCCGATGACCGTGCCCGCCTTGTCGAGGACCTCCAGCTTGACCTTTGCCGCCCCCGAAGCGCCCTGGGCCCCGGTAAAGAGATGGTCCTTCGGGGTAAGCGCCTGAGTGGACACGATCAGGTCCCAACTGCTCACGCTCGCGCTCGTCTGGGGGACGACTCCTGTGACAACCCCGCCAGGGCTTGGCCCTGCGGAGGGCGAGGCGTAGTCGACCTTTACCTCGACACGCAAGGGCCCGCCGAGAACCACTTCCGACTTCCCAGCGGGGATGTTGACCGCCTCCCGCGTCGAGAAACCCCACGCTGGCCCTTTCTCGCCAGCCGAAAGGGTGTAGCTGAGGTCCACCTTGTCCGGCGGCCCGTCATAGCGCTCTGTTGCCCCGGTACGATAGGAGAGGAGGTCCTCGCTATGCAGCAGCAAGTCCACAGGGGTCACGCGCCTGCCTCTGCCGTCGGTGCCGATCAGCGTCGCCTCTGCACGCGGCCCGGTGTAGGGCGTGAAGGTGAGTTCGGTGCCGTCGGCCACCATCGCTGTTGTGTACCATCTGCCGTCCAGCTCACGGTACTTCAGGAGCGGCCAGACTTCGGGGCCGAGGTCCACTTTCCCATCGTTGTTGGTGTCGGTCCAGAGCATGTCGCCCTGGCTGCGCGGTGTCAGGCCGAAGAGGGCGTCGCCTCCCCCATCCATGACAGCAATCGCCACCGACTTGTCACCCAGCCTTATCCGCCCCCGCATGCAGGTCTGGGGATCGAGCAGGACGTACGGTCTGGCCTCCGCGGTGCGCTGGCTCGTAACGTAGGTGATGAACTTGAGCTGGAAGCGGTAGGGACGCTCGAAGGCGGAGCCATCTTCGCGCCGATAGGTCACAGGCTGGACGATCGTCGGGGTCACGGACATCCCCGTTCTGGTCGTCCCCCGCATCTCCGGCTCAGCAGGGAAGGCCGCCCACCCGTCAGGCGGCCGGCCGCCTTCTGTGTCGAGGTAGACCGTATACACGGGGCGCTTGTTAGCGTCGAGACCGGTGCGGACGATGGCGAGGGACAGGGGCTTGCCGTCACCCAGGCGGAACCCACCATACCATACGTACTTGCCCCAGGAGGCCGGTGCCTTCGCGAGGCCCGCCGGGGCCTCTGCGCTAAGTGCGACAGGGGCGTAACCGTACCCGTAACCTCCCACCACCAGTGCCCCGCTCATGGAGCAGGTGATGACCCCGGGCGGTTCGTCAGCCTGGCAACCTAACACCGGCAACAGCAGCACCCCGACCAGCATCAGCACACCGATCACCTCGTGTCTGCGAACTGTTACGGTTTCGCACTGCCACTTGCTCTCATGGCGTACCCTTATGGTTCTAGAGCAGCGGCGGGACGCCTGTTGCCTCCAGCGGACGGGTCTCGAGGTCGGCCCACTTGCAGTCCTCGTCAGCCGGCCCGTCCTCCTGCTCAAACCTGTGCCGCCAGCGACGCTTGAACTCCAGCCCGTTACGGATCGTGGTCCGCTTGAAGGCCATGCCCCCGGAGCGGGCTGTGGTCGTATTCTCGAAGTGGTACATCTCGGCCCTGGGCGTGTACAGCACTCGCCAGCCCTGCTCGCGAGCCCGGTAGCACAGGTCGAAGTCCTCGAACTGGGCGGGGTTGAACACCTCGTCGAGACCGCCCAGAGCTTCGGTGATCTCCCGCTTCATCAGCCAGCAGGCGCTGATGAGGCACTGCACCTCGCAGTCGACGTTGAAGGCCGGCGTATCGATAGCTGCGCCGCGGCCGCGATACTGAACCCGGCCGGTGCGAGAGATCGCCGCGCCTGCACATTCTATGTTGTAGGGCTCAAAAGGATAGACCAACTTCGGCCCTACAATCCCGTTTTTCGCCTCCTGCGACAGCGACTCCTGCAAGGTTCCGAGCCAGTTTCGGCTGCGCGTCACCAGGTCATTGTCGCAGAAGGCCACCAGGGGCTCGCCTGCTCGCTCAAGGCCCTGATTCCGCGCGGTACAGGCACCCACGTTGCTGTCGTTCGCTACCAGCTCATATCGAAGGCCGCGCTCGGCTGCTAAGGACGGGAACTGCTCACCCAGGTACTCGCGAGTGCCGTCCGTCGACCCGTTGTCGATGCACAGAATCTGCGTCGGCAGCGGATCGGAGGCCAGCAGGCTCTCCAGACACAGCCGGGAGTAAGGCAGCTTGTTGTGATGTACGATGATGACGCTGATGGGTGCGTGCATGGGCCTCCTCACTGGACTCGTCGATCGCGCTTTGGCAGCGGGGGTTTGAGTCCTCGGGCGACGCCAGGGTTCAACAGAACATGGAGTCCAGCAGGCTCAGGCCTGTCTGCACCATCATCTCGCCCGCAACGGGCGAAAGTTGGCTGGAAGTCGCCGGCCGCTGCTCGTAGCCGCCACCGGCAAAGGCCTCGCGAGTGGGTACGTAGCCGACGATGCCATTGGCCAGCTCCACCACAAAGGTACGAGCCGCCGGGGAGTTCAGCTTCGTCTCCAGACCGTACTCGACGAAGATCTCGCCGGGGTAGGTCACGATTCCAACGTCTCCCAGCCGGAAGGCCTGGATCGGAGCCGGGAAGGTGGGCTCGGTGCGCCACTCTTCCTGCATCTCGAAGGCAAGCCTGGCGTAGATGGCGTCGTGGAACTCGGCCTTGTCGCCCAGTTCGCGAGTGGCAGCCGCCCAGGCCATGAGCTCCTTCGTGAGCCGTCGTCGCGGCATCTGGACCTCGACGAAGCGCGAGTCCAGGTGCCACTGGTCGGAGTACTCCAGGCCTTCCTCGATCTGCTGCACATCCTTCGCCAGGCGTTCCCCCATGTATTGGGCCCACCGATGGCCCCGGTCGTTGCGCTCGGGATCGTAGACGTCGATCTGGCACAGATTCCCGCAGCAACCATTGGCGAACAGCGCCGTGTAGCCCTCACCGTACCTCGTCTGCATCGCAGCGGCGAAGTAGCCCGGGTAATCCGCCGACACCTCGGCGCCACCCAGCACGTTGACATGGCACGCGAAGTTCAGCAGGCATCCCAGGGGCTCACCGGCGGCCGTCCTGGCGGAGAGCACGCCGACCTCGGGGTCCACTCTGCCCTCCTGATAGAGGATGTCCGTGCTGCCCTTGGGCGGGTGCATGAGCACCTGCCGAGTGCTGCGCATCATGAAGCGGCGGTTGAAGGACAGCTTACCCTCAAAGCCCCAGCCGATCCCAAGGGTGCCGGGGACGCGAGACTCCCACGCGTGGATCGCGGCCTCAGAGATCCACTCCGGGAGCCGGTCGACGTACTCGGGATCGGGGTCCATCTGGAAGATGCGACTCGTCGCCGGTCCCGTGTGCGTGTGAGTGGCACTTACCATGACGCCCTCGGCGGGCGCTTTCGTCTGGGCGCTGATACGTTCCTTGGCGGCGAGAACCGTGACCCGCTTGATGGAGAGCAGGTCGCAGGTTACGAGGATCAGCGGGTGCTCGCCGTTGTCGATCGCCATGGCCCGAGCGTACAGCGGGTCATGGATACCCTCGGCTCGCCGGTCATTGAAGAACCCGGCCATGCGCGTGCCCAGGGGTGGAGTGATCTCTACCTGTGAGAAGCCGAGCCGAAGGGACATCCCTACATCGCTCCTTGCGCGGATTGCCTGAGCTGCGGCCGGGCGGCTACTGCCACGGTCCGGGGATGATCGTGAAGGGCACGCTGTACTGGGCCAGACGCCCCTGGCTGCCCAGGAGTTCCGTCCGCAGGGAGTAGCTGCCCGCAGGAAGGTCCGCCGTGCCCACGTTCATGAACAGCGAGGTGCCCTCCAGGTCCTTCACCGTGGTCTCCTGCAGCGTCTTGCCGCCGGAGAGGACCGTGAGCTTGAGGCTGGAGGTCCGCTGGAGTCTGCGCCCCAAGTTGAGGCTCCCGGTGAGGTCAAAACCAGGCCAGCCTGCGAGCAACTCGACGCGTGGCGAGGATAGCTCCAGGGGAGTGCCGAGCGACGCCCGCAAGGGGATCACCAGCGGGGCGTCGGCGATCGGTGTGACCCGGTCGCGCAGGCTCTGCGAGTCGCTGCGGGTGAGACGGCGACCCGTAGCAGGCTCCTGCCGGGCGTCGTTCTCGCTGATCCAGCGGCTCAGCGGCAGCAGCTCGAGCAGCACCTGTGCAGTCCCCTGGCGCGAGAGTTCGTAGGGGACCTCGATCTGGGTCGTTCCGGCGCCCAGGAGGTATCTTGCCGAGGGCTGAGAGCCCGAATCTCGCCCGGCGAGGTAGGCCCGCATCGCTACCTCGGCCACAAGTCCGGGGTTCGCCAGCGTCACCAGGAGACGGTTGTCGCCCCAGGCTGCCGGGCTCTGCTGAACTGCGACCGGAGTCAGTGGCGAGGGGTTCATGAGGAGCTTCCCGAAGCGACCGGGTACGTTGAACCCTCGGAGGGTCGGTGACCAGCACCCATACTCGACCCCGGAGGGTATCCTCCGCGTGCGGTTGAGATTCACACCCCACACGCTGGAGGACGGGCCCAGTTCGGATAGTGGGATGGCCATCTCCACGCACCAGCCCTCGGCGCAAGGGGCTGCAGCGGCCTGCCAGCGAGGGTTCCAGTTGACGTCCTCGACCTTGTCGGCCGGCTCGCGCTGCTGAGCAGCAGGATCGGCGCTGCGGAAGGCATGTCGGCTGTCGCGGCGGGTCCCGAGGCTGTTCACCATGAAGTGCAGATAGGTCTGCTGGTCGCAGTCGGGGTCGAGGAAGACCTCGACCGAGTCGTCAGACCACACCGGGCCGTCGTGGTCCTTCACGGTGGCCTGCAGCGACTTCATCTCGTCTTCCCAGCACCTGAAGGCCACGTAGAGGTTGGCTGCATCGCGACCGATCCAGGCCTGCGTTCGGTGCTTGTTGGTGGAGCCGTCCTGCCCCACGAGGTCGCTGATCTGGAAGGCCTTGTCCCAGGCCCCGTCAAGCTTGCCGTCGATGACGGGAAGGGTCGACAGAAACGGAGCCTGTCCGACCGGCAGGGCAGGCTGGTAGGCCTCTTCCGCGCCGGACACTCGGGTCTCGATCTGCGGCTGAGGAGGGGTCTTGGAGGAGGGCATCGGGGCCGGGATCTGCGCCGGTCGCCCACTAAGCATTTCGCCGCAGTCCAGCAGGCGCGAGGCGATCTTCCAGCGTGCGACCTGGGCCTGGGCGCTCGTCAGCGGGCCATACTGCACTCGCGTGCCCTTCGGCCCGTCCACATGGCCGTCGATCCAGGGGAGGCCCTGCAGGATCGTCTCGAGTTCGCGGTCGGAACGCTCGGCGAGGGCCGTGGCAGCGGGCTTCCCGAGCTTGCGAATGTCCTTAGCCGCCATGCGCAGCGTACTCGCGTAGCGCAGATCGTCGACGCCCTCCCGGATGCCCTCCCACTGCAAGGTGGGCACCAGGGGCGGCCTACCGTCCGGTGAGGGATACGTGATGCAGGCGTCCTTGGGCTCGCGGCCGGTGCCGTCGAAGTCGTCATAGGGCTTCTGGTTGGGGCGCTGGAAGGTCCAGGCCCAGGCTCCGTCCGCGCCGGTCTTGTCAAGCAGGAAGCCGCTGTAGTGCCGGTTCACGGCCATGTTGCCTTCCTGGCCGGTGTAGCAGCCGCTTCCGTACCACCAGTAGGTGGCCTTCGCCGCCTCGCAGTCATCGCGGCGAGCCCGGGCATCCTCCGCCGAACCGGCACAGAAGCCGATCCCGTAGCAGCGGACGTCCAGAAAGGGCGACAACACTTCATTTGTGAACTTCACGTCGGCGGTGGTGAAGGTGCGGAACCCGGCTTCGTGCAGGATCCGCAGCGTCTGGGCCGCTTCACCTTCGGTAGCGGGGTGTCCACCGGGCTCGTCGACCGTGTGATAGACGAACTCGGGCCATCCCCGAGCTTTGCGCAGGTCCTCGATCTGCCGCACGACCTCTACGAGCATGCGCGAGAACTCAGGACCATAGTCGTCGGCCGACTGGCCCAGCAGCTTGTGCACGAGGCTGGTGATGCCCTGACAACTGGCGACCACGGGACCGCCCAGACCACCCAGCTTGTACAGGTCCATGTAGCGCTCGAAGCGGCTCATGTCGGACTTCAGCTTGCCCTCCACCAGGGTGAAGGTGCTGTGGCGCAGCGGGTACATCATGGCGCAGGTGATGCCGTGGTCGCGCCAGTCGCGGACCTCCTTCAGTATCTCGCCTTCAGAGTAGGTCTCCCAGCGCCCTGTATCCGGCCACAGACCCCAGACCTTGTTCGCCGGAGCCAGGAGTCGCAGTGGAAGGACGCGCAGCCTGAAGGGCACCAGCGCTGTCTGGTCGTCTGCCACGACGCGAACATACCCCTCATATAGGCCCGGCAGGGCCGCTTCGGGTACTCTCACGGTTACCCAGAACTGCTGGAGAGCCCCTGCGGGAAGAGACAGGTTGGCGGGCTGCTCCAGAAGCTCGGGAATCTCGTAGTACCTCTTGGTGGCCCAGGAGGTGCGCTGCTTCCAGATGCGCACGGCACGGACGTCGACCACACTGGCCGGCAAGGAGGCCTTTGACGGGCCGATGAACTGCCCGGCCTGGACGCTGATTCGACTCAGTGCGCGAGTGGTGTAGATGCCGAAGGTCGCCGGCTCGATCTCTCCCTGTGATGCGAAGGCCTGCATCGGCCGGTCAATCTCGCTGCGGGTCGGAAAGGCCAGGGGGCCGATGCCGTCCAGCTCCGAGGGCACGAAGGTCACCCAGCCACGCTTCGCTTCGGCCTCGGTGAGGACGGGCTGCGGTCGCTCGGCACCCCAGGGCACGCGGGTGAAGGTGACCCCGTCACGCTGGAAGGTATCCGCAGGAGCAACCGCCGCAAAGGATGGCAGGAACAGTAGTATGCCAAGAAGGCAGAGGTTACGACACGTCATGGTGGACCTCCGTACGGGGAACGGGGGGAATCGGGAGCCAGAGGCGGACGACCCTTGAGCGACCTGCCCGGCAGCTCCCCAGCATGCCGGCTACTTCCTCACCTGGCCCTTCTCGACCTGCCCGCCGCGAGGAGGACGGCCCCGGCACACTGAGGATACCGCGTGCCGACGTGGCCGGTGTGGTCCTCCCGGCCTCCGATCCGGGCCTTACCACGAGTCTTCGGGCGCGTTACGAGGACAAAGGTCTCACCTGAGTCTGCGGCGAAAGACTATATGTTATATGTCTATGCGGGCACTTGGGGCCGCGCAAGCTGCGACGCCTACTTCGTTCCGTTCTCTGAGGTCTTCGACGACTCGCTGCGATAGCCGCTCAGGAAGGCCACCCGACGAACCATCCACACTCACAGGAGGCGGCAGAATGGTCACACGCCTGCCGATTGCCACCCATCAGCGCGAGCAGTTCCTCAAGGTCACCGATCAGGTCGCGGAAGTCCTCAGAGAGTCAGGCGTTCAGAGCGGCGTTTGCACCCTCTTCGTCCCGCATACCACAGCGGCCATCACCATCAACGAAAACGCAGACCCCGATGTCGTCTCCGACATGCTGGAGGGTCTGCGCTGTATCGTGCCCCACCATCAGGACTTCTACCGTCACGCGGAGGGCAACTCCGACGCCCACATCAAAACCAGTCTCCTGGGTACCTCCGTCCAGATACTGATCGAGAACGGCAAGCTCCTGCTCGGCCAGTGGCAAGGCATCTACTTCTGCGAGTTCGACGGGCCCCGGTCGCGCAGGCTGTGGGTCAAGATTGCCGCTGACTGACGTGCCTGCCTAGACCAAGCTCTCCCAACCGAGGAGCTTCACCAGGGCCTGAGTTCCCTCATCGCCCAGTCCTTCCATGGTCGCCGCGCCGAAGAGGCGTGTCGTCAGCTCCGTACCTGCGAACCCGCCGCCGAGCGTCTGCATCTCCTCGGAGGCGATGCGCAGGTCCTTGGCCTGCAGCCGGATCATGAAACCGGGCGCCCAGTCCCCGGCGATCATCTTGGGGCCGAGGCTCGAGAGCATCCAGCTCCCTGCGGCGCCGCTGGACACCACCGAATGTACCGTCTCGAGGTCCAGGCCGGAGCGCTGTGCGAACAGCAGGCCCTCGCTGGCCGCGAGGATATTCAGGGCACAGATAACCTGGTTGACCGCCTTGACACGCTGACCGTTGCCATGGCCGCCGCAGTAGACGATGTTGCGGCCCATGGCCTCGAAGGCCGGCTTCACGCGGTCAAACACCTCGCGCTTGCCTCCACACATGATGGTCAGTGTTCCCTCAACAGCCCCGGACTGTCCACCCGATACCGGTGCGTCCAGCATCTCGATACCGTCGGCCTCGAGCATCCCGGCGAATTCCTCGGTCGCCCCGGGCGAGATCGTGCTCATGTCCACCACAATCTGCCCGCGGCTGAGCCCTTCGGCGAGTCCGCCCTCGGCAAAGAGCACTGCCTCGACGTCTGGAGTGTCACTTACGCACAGGAACACGATCTCGGCCCCGGCGGCCGTCTCGGGAAGACTGCGTGCCACCTTTGCCCCGGCCTCCTGCAGCGGCCGGCACTTCTCAGCGCTGCGGTTCCACACCGTGACCTCATGTCCGGCCTTGAGCAGGTTCGCCGCCATCGCGGAACCCATGATGCCCATTCCGGCAAAAGCTAGCTTCATCGTGCACACTCCCTTGTTGTGAACTGCAACGCACAGGGAATGACGCGGAGTACCTGGACGAGGTGTCTACGCCACACCCGGCACGAGCCTTACGCGGCCCCGGAGGGGTTGAAGCGGTAGCCCACCCCGTGGACGGTCTCAATGCGGTCGGCGAGGAGAGGAACCTTCGCCCGCAGACGCCGGACGTGGATGTCCACGGTCCGGTCGCCACCGAAGTAGTCGTCGCCCCAAACCGCTGCGAGGATCTGGTCGCGACTCACAACGGCTCCGGAAGTCTCGACGAAGTACTGCAGCAGGGCGAACTCCTTGTAGGTCAGGCTGACCGGGACGCCCTGGTAGCGCACGTGCATGGCCTCGCAGTCGATCGTGAGATCGCCGATCTTCACCACGGCTGGGGTGCCGGCATCGTCACGCCGCCACAGCAGCAACTGCAACCGCAGTGCCGCCTCGGCAGCATCGCAGGGCAGAATCAGCACGTCGTCGGCACCCGAATCCAGGGGGTACTCGTCGATTACCGCGGCGTCCAGGACGGCCAGGACCGGCAACTGCTCACCGGTAGGGTGCTTGCGAATCGCCTGGCAAGTCGCGATGCCGGATAGCACGTCACGCCCAAAGTGTACGACCGCAAGAGTGACGTCGCGATCGTACAAGGCGTCGCGCAGATCCCGCGGGGTATCGACCTCGCACTGGGCGAGGCGGAGCCTGCTGATGGCTTCGGTCAGGACGGGAAGAAGTCGGCCGTGGACCGCGTACAGGAGCGCACAACGCTGTACCGTGCCGCCCTGAAGACGGCGCGGTACAGCAATCCCGCGACTAGTAGGCGTAGAGCTGGCCATAGGGGCGCGTCGTCTGCGACGTGATCCGGGTGAAGGGAACTGAGAGTACCTCGGCCACCTTCAGACCGAATTGCGCGCAGTACGGCGTAAGCACTTCCTTCAGAGTGGCGGTGTCCTCCTCCGTCGCCGCCTCGACCGCGACGCCCTTGCGGACATGGTCAGCCGGCACTTCTCCACGGATGTAGATCGTACCACCGTGCATGCCCGTGGCACAATACCGACCGACGATCGGCTCACCCGCGGGTAGGTCGAGGCCCAGCACCACGAGCTTCCCTCCGGCCAGGTACTCGCCGAAGAAGTCCCGTACGCGGCCGCCGATGATCACCACGGGCTCGCGATCCTCATAGGACTTCATGTGGATGCCGACCCGATAGCCCGCGTTGCCACGGATGTAGACACGGCCGCCGCGCATCGAGTAGCCGAGGACGTCACCCGCATGCCCCGGAACGATCACTGCGCCGTCGTCCATGGTGTTGGCGATCCCGTCCTGGGCGTTCTCGGAGCAGTAGATCCTCGGCCCGCTCATGAAGGCGCCCAGATCGTTGCCGGGAATGCCCTCGATCCGAACTGTGATCGGCTTGTCTATCCCGGAGCCGATGTAGCGGTGGCCGCAGACGTTCATGAGGTCGAACTCGGTCTCTCCGTCCGCCACCGCAGCCTTGATCTGTTCGTTCAGTTGCCGGTAATGAAGTCCCGATGCATCGATTCTCATACTTCGATCCCTGGCCCGCTGACCATATGCTTGCGGTAGTTCTTGGGCAAGGACAGCAGCCCGAGGTCCCGCTCGATCAGCTTCTGTTTGAAGGACGATACGTCGATCCCCTGACGAATGAGACCTGTGATGATCCCCGCGCGGTCGATGTCGCCAACGAATACCGCGCCCACGATCCGGTTCTCGTAGAGGAACATGCGTCGGTAGGCCTTGCCGTCCGGCGACCGGTACTCCAAGGACTCGGCCCCCTGCGGAGGGCTGATGAGACCGACGGAGATGGTCGGCAGCCCACAGACCTGGATCGAGTTCATCGGGATGCTGCCGATGTAGGTCTCGTCGGCACCGGCCATGTTCCAGCCTGCGATCTCGCCCTGCATGTAGGCGCCGGGCCAGATGGCAATCGGACGCCGATCGTTGAGCAGCGGGTCGAAGGCCTCGGCCACGTCACCGGCGGCATACACCTCGGGGTCGCTGGTCCGCATGTGGTCGTCGACCAGAATCCCGCGGTTGACCGCCAGCTCTGCCTGCTGGGCGAGCGCCGTGTTGGGCCGCACGCCGACCGCCATCACCACGATCTGCGCCGGGACTCGTGAGCCGGTGTCCAGGGTGACGCTCTGGACCTTGCCATTGCTTCCGCCGACGCTGGTGGCCGCTGCGGAGGTGACGACGCGGACGCCGTGCTCCTCAAGCGACTGTCGGGCCATCTGGGAGCCGGTCTCGTCCAGAGCCTGCGCCAGAACACGGTCCATCAGCTCTACCATGGTTGTGTCCAGGCCCAGGTAGGTGAGGGCTTCGGCGACCTTAACGCCGATCATGCCGCCGCCAACAATGACGGCCTGGCGGACTGCGTTGGTCTTGATGTACTCGCGCACCCGGCACATGTCGTCGAAGCGTGTGAAGGTGAAGACGCCCTCGAGGTCTTTGCCCGGAACGTTGGGCACAATGGGAATGCCGCCCGTGGCGACCAGGAGCTTGCCATAGCCCAGCACGGTGCCGCTGGCCAGGGTCAGCTCATGGGCCTTCGTATCCAGGGCAGTTGCTTCCTGGCCCAGGTACGTGTCGGCCTTCATCTTGGTGTACAGGTCGCGCGGCCGATAGTTGATGCGCTCTTCCGGTACCTTGCCTGCCAGCACATAACTGATCAGGGGCGAGCAGTAGGCCTGGTTGAGTTGGTCGGAGACGATGGCGACAGTGCCCTCGCTGTCCCGCTCACGAAGTGACTCCAGGCAAGCGATGCCCGCGGTGGAGTTCCCCAGGATGACATAGTCGTAGCGCTTGCTACTCATAGACCAACGCCTCGTTTGGACAGTGAGCCACGCAAGCCGGCTTCTCGCCGCCCTTGCACAGGTCGCACTTGGAGGCTACACGTCCCTTTTCTTTGTCAATCTGGATTGCGCCGAAGGGACACACCATCACACAACTCCAACACCCCACGCACTTCTCGTCATCATGCATGATCGCCCCGGTCTCCGGGTCCCGCGTCATGGCTCCGGAGATACAGGCAGCCACACAGGGCGCGTCGTCACAGTGTCGGCATTGCAGGGCGAAGGAGATTGCACCGTCCTCCTCGACCCGCACTGCCGGTTCCGGGCGATCTGCGGCCTCGGACTCGGAAAACGCCTTCACCAGAGTCTGGTGTCCCGAGTGCTGGAAGATGCAGTAGATCTCGCATAGCCGGCACCCGATGCAGTACTCCTCTTTGGCATAGATCCTCTTCATGGTAGGCTCCAATTCCCACGGCGAACACGGCCGCGTTGCACTGGGGGGCGACTACTAGACACCCGCCGGGTCCACCTCAAGAATCTCCATCTCCTCCTTCGTCAGACCCACTCCTCGCAGCATCTCACGGTTGCCGCGCAGGCTGTCGATGCTGTTCATCCCCATGCCGCCCAGCATCTCTTTCATCTCCAGCGCCCAAGCCCGAAGCAGGTTCGATGCCCGGCGCGTCCCGATCTCTGGGTTCAACCGCTTGGTCAGATACGGGTCCTGGGTCGCGATGCCCCAGGTGCACTTACCCGTGTAGCACTTCTGGCACATGTGGCAGCCAAGAGCGATGAGCGCTGAGGTGCCGATGTAGACCGCGTCGGCGCCGAGGGCAATCGCCTTGATGATGTCCGCGCTGTTCCGGAAGCCGCCGGCTGCCACCAGTGAGGCCTGGTTCCGGATTCCTTCCGCCCGCAGCCGCGAGTCGACCGCGGCGAGAGCGAACTCAATCGGGATCCCCACGTTGTCCCGGATGACCGTCGGCGTCGCGCCGCTGCCGCCTCGGACCCCGTCAATGGCCACGATGTCCGCACCCGCACGCACCGCCCCACTGGCAATTGGGACCACGTTGTTGACCGCGGCGATCTTCACCGAGATCGGTTTCGTGTAGTTGGTGGCCTCTTTCAGCGCATAGATGAGCTGCTTGAGGTCCTCGATGGAGTAGATATCGTGGTGCGGAGCCGGCGAGATGGCGTCTGAACCCACCGGGATCATGCGGGTCGCCGAGATCTCCGCGGTAACCTTCTCACCCGGCAAGTGGCCGCCAATGCCCGGCTTGGCGCCCTGACCGATCTTGATCTCCACGGCCGCGGCGACGTCGAGGTATTCGGGTGTGACGCCGAAACGCCCGGAAGCTACCTGGACAATCGCGTGGTCGGCGTAGGGGTACAGGTCCTTGTGCAGGCCGCCCTCCCCGCTGTTGAAGAAGGTGCCCGCGTTCTGCGCCGCCCGGGCCAGGGAGATGATCGCGTTGTAGCTGATCGAACCATAGGACATGGCCGAGAACATCACCGGGACTTCGAGCTCCAGCAGTGGCCCGACCTCGGTCACGAGACGGCCTTCCTCATCGAACTCGAGGTGATCCGGCTTCTGGCCCAGGTAGGTCCGCAGCTCCATCGGCTCCCGCAAGGGGTCGATGGACGGGTTCGTGACCTGCGAGGCGTTGAGGACCAGATTGTCCCAGTAGACCCGGTAGGCCTTGTCGGTACCCATGCCCGTGAGGAGCATCCCGCCGGTCTCCGCCTGCCTGGCGATTGCGCGCTGTGCCGACAGGCTCCAGTTCGGGTGCGATCGGCCGGTGAGTTGCCGCTCGACGACCGTGAGCGCCCCCGTCGGACACAGGGTCACACAGCGCTGGCAGCCGACGCACTTGGAGCAGTCCGTGCTGACCTTGCCGTCCTCGGGATCGATCCGCTGGGCATCATAGGAGCATTGTCGGGTGCACACGCCGCACCCAATGCAAAGGTCCGCATCTCGTGTGACCGTGAATTCCGAATGGATCGTCGATAGTGCCACTGTAACTGTGCCTCCTGTTCGGGACGCGACGCTCGCGTCCTTCCCCCGCAACTCGCACCTTCCGGTTGGGTGCTCCCTCTCCGCCCCAGCTCTCCTCCCCTGGGGGACTACCCATGTCCGGTACGACGGCCCCAGACCCAACGGGCCTTTGAGTCAGCTTCCTAGCTCGCGCTATACAGATCGAAGCACACCGGCTTACCTGCATCGACCGGCCAGGCCTGCTCGGGCTTGCCGCCGGCGGCCCAGATCGCGGCCTCTTCGCTTCCCAGGTAGGCCTTGTCGCCCTTCACCGCTGCCGCCAAAGGACGCAGCTTCAGACGATCGCTGAGACCTACCATCCCGGTGTCGTGGCCTGCGATGACCGCGAAGGGTCCGTTAAGCAGCGCTCCCGCGTAGGTGGTGCGCAGGGTCTTGAGCAGCCGCTTACGCTCCGGATCGCTGACCTCGTCGACCTGCTCCCACTCCGGTGGCGCCATGGCCAGTGACGCCATCTCGACACTCAGCCCATGCTTGCGGCACAGCAGGTCGAGCATGTAGCTGATGACTTCGGAGTCGGTGAAGAGTGTGCACTCGTACCCGAAGGACTTCACATAGCGCTTGTTGACGCCGTAGGAGGAGAGCTCACCGTTGTGGACGATGGACCACTCCAGCAGTCCGAAGGGGTGAGCGCCTCCCCACCAGCCACCGGTATTGGTCGGGAAGCGGGTGTGAGAGACCCACAGGTACGCCTGGTACTCGTCGAGCCGGTAATACTCGGCAATCGGCTCGGGGTAGCCGACGCCCTTGAAGATCCCCATGTTCTTGCCGCTGGAGGCCACGTAGCCGCCTTCCACGTCACGGTTGAGGCCCATGATCATGCTGACCATGTAGTCCTGCTCCGTGCGACCCTTGCGCAGGTCGAGGCGGTCCTGGCGAGGCTGGACGAAGTAGCGCCAGAGTCCGGGCTCGTCGGAGATCGTCGCGGTCTGCTTGGTGGGGATGGGCTCGTCGTGCTTGATCTCGCAGGTGCTCCTGAGGTACTCTTCGACTGCATCCTTGGCCTGGCTGTCGAGAAGCATCACGTGGAGGGCGTAGTCCTGCGCATGGTCAGGGTAGATGCCATAGGCCACATAGCCCGCGCCCAGCCCGTTGCCTCGCTCATGCATGTTGGCCATGCCGCGCACGACCTCTTCACTGCTGAAGAGCTTTCCACTCCGGTCGAGGATGCCCAGAGTGCCGCAGGCGGCAGGAATCTTGAAGCGTGGGAGTCTGTGCATATTGACCTCTTGCCCCTCGGCGGCTTGGTAACACGTCCGAGGTAGTAAAGGAAGGGCTTTGCCGGAAAGACGTTACCGATTGTATTGCCGGGGTGTTTCCAAGTCAATCGGAAATCTCTCCCCTATTCACCGGCAGCAGCGGGCCCAGAAGTGGTAGAATGCCACTGGTTTTGCCGGAACAACGGAAATAATGCAGCCAAACGGGGGGCCTGGAGGGGGTCCAATTGCCGGAAATAGACCGGAAGGAATTCGCCATTCTCCGTGTTCTCGGTGAGCATCACTTGCCCCTGGGTGCCGCCGCAATCGCCAACGAGCTCAAATCCCATGGAATCGACCTCACCGAGCGCGCCGTTCGCTATCATCTACAGGACCTCGACAACGCGGGACTGACCGTCAGCACCGGGCGCGCCGGACGACGCATCACAGACGCGGGCAAGGCTGAACTGGCGAACGCTCGCGTCGCGGATAAGGTGGCCCTCATCTTTGCCCGCATCGACGCCTTGGCCTACCAGACCCGCTTCAGTCTCACCGAGGGCCGCGGGCCCATCGTGATCAACCTATCGCTGTTCCACCAAAGCGAGTTCGACCAGGCGATGAAGGTCATGCGACCGGTGTTCCTGTCTCGCTTTGCCACAAGTGACCTGATCGCGACCTTCTCGCCGGGCCAGAGGGTCGCCGATATGGTGGTTCCCCGCGGCATGATCGGACTGGGCACCGTCTGCAGTGTCACGGTCAGCGGCATACTGCTGCGCCACGGTATCCCGGTCCAGTCCGAGTTCGGCGGCCTGGTGGAGGTCATCGGGCACGAGCCGACGCGCTTTACCGATGTGGTGCGCTACGGCGGAACCTCCATCGACCCGGTCGAGATCTTCATCAAGAGCCACGCCACCTCCACCACAGCAGCGGTCACCACCGGTCGCGGGAAGATCGGCGCCGGTGCGCGAACCTGCCCGGCCATCGCGCGTGAGGAGGTGATGGGGCTCATCGACGACATGTCTGCCTGGCGCATCCGGGGAGTCCTGGCGATTGGGATGGAGAGCCAGCCCCTGATGGAGATGGAGGTCGATGTGGGCCGCATCGCCTTTGCGGTCTGCGCCGGGATCAACCCTGTGGCTGCCGCTGAGGAAGCCGGCTTCAGCACCACCAGCCAGGCGCTGGCGGCAGTCTTCAACTACGAGGACCTCGACGTGATCTAGTAGCTGTCTGCCCGGCCGACGTCGCCGGTGAGCCTTGCCGTATGCGCGAAGACTCAGGAGGACGACCCATGACTGCCCGCGAGCGCCTACTGACCGCTCTTGACCACCGTGAACCGGACCGCGTTCCGTACGATCTGGCCTCGACCCACGTGACGGGAATATCCGTCGTCGCCTACCAGAACCTGCGTCGCTATCTCGGACTTCCCGAGCGCGAGCCGACGGTCGTAGACGATGTGCAGCAGATCGCGCTCCCGGACGACGATGTGATGGAGTACTTCGGGGTGGATACCCGCGGCCTCTTCCCCATCACCAGCAACCAGATTCGGCAACCCCTCATCGACGCCGGTGATGCCTGGGAGTACCGCGATGAGTGGGGACTCGTGCACCATCGGCCCAAGGAGGGCGGGCTCTACTTCAGCCTGGTCAAGAGCCCTATCGACGGGATGACGGCGACCATCGACCAGATCGACGCACACGATTGGCCCGTGGCGGCCGATCCGACGCGGATCGCCGGGCTCCGTGAGCAGTCCGAGGCATACCGGGCCGCCGGATTCCCGGTGGTGCTCAAGGGCCTCTGCGCAGGGCTGTGCGAGGTCGCGATCCGGATCCGCGGCATGGAGAACTTCCTGGTTGACCTGATGGTCGAGCCCGAGGTCACCGCACGACTGCTGGACAAGATCCTGCAGCTCAAGCTGGAGTTCTGGGAGATGGCGCTGGGGCAACTGGGCGATGTGGTCGATGTGGTGCTCGAGGCGGACGACTACGGCACCCAGGACTCGCAGCTCGTGTCGCCCGCGAAGTTCCGTGAGGTCTTCAAGCCGCGTCTGGCCGAACTCCTCGGCGGCATCAAGCGCAGTGCTCCACACGCGAAGGTGCTGTTCCACTCCTGCGGGAGTCTCCGTGAGATTCTGCCTGACTTCATCGAGATGGGCGTGGACATCCTCAACCCCGTGCATGTCGCCGCTGCAGGCATGGAGCCGTCGGCCCTGAAGCGTGACTTCGGCGACGCCCTCTGCTTCTGGGGAGGCGGCGTTGACACCCAGGGCATACTCCCGCGCGGCACTGAGCAGCAGGTACGCGACGACGTGAAGCGAAATGTGGAAGCGTTGATGCCCGGTGGCGGTTACGTGTTCAACACCGTGCACAATATCCAGGCCGACGTGCCGCCGCGGAATATCGTCGCCATGATCGAGGCTCTCCGGGAGGTCGGCGTCTACTAGCCCCAGACTCCCAGGGCAAGGCGGAAGGAGCCCCCGGGCCTCGCCTGGCATCCTCCTCAACCAGTTGAGACAACCAGCCCGCTGGAGGTCCTTACCATGCGTCCTGTGGTCGCCGCCTGCTGCCTCCTCTTGGTCTGCACCACGGCCGTCTCCGCCGCCCCCTTCAGCGTCCTGTTCAAGGTGGGGCTCAAGGACTCCGCTCCCACGGCATGGCAAGGCACGGTGAGCGCCACCGCTGCCACCCTGACGGCGGTCACGGGCTGGCGGTTCCGCACCGGGGACTCCGTCGGCCAGGGGAACGCGTATCAGCTCACGACCGACGAGCGTCTCAACGGTCAGGGCAAGCTCCTCGGCACGCTTCCCAAGGGCCTCCTCGTTACCGGCGACACAGAGGGCGGAGCTCGCCTCAAGTTCACCGCGAACTCTGTGACCTGGGAGGTCTCGGTCGCTGATCTCACCTGGGGCGAAGCAGCGGTGCATGCCTCGGGCGACCTCTCCGCCCAGCTTGCCCCGGCCTACACCACACTCTCCGGTCCGACTCGCGAGGACGACTACCCGGCGGCCTGCGCACTGCCCGCAGACGCGACCGTCGCAGTGTGGCAGTCCTATGCGAACAATGAGGATCAGCTCCTGTGGTCCATCTGCCGTCAGGGCCGCTGGGAGCCTGCCCGGCAGGTTCCGGAACTCACCGGTGACCTGTACCGACCCGGCTGCGCCTCTGATGGCAAGGGCGGGTTCTGGGTCGTGTGCCCGCGCCAGGAGCGCGGCGACTTCGACCTTTGGGCGACGCGCTGGGATGGTGCGAACTGGAGCGCACCCCAGAAGCTCACCGACCAGCCCGGCAACGACTTCGACCTCGCCCTGACCACCGACGCGGCAGGGACCGTTTACTGCACCTGGCAGGCCTTCCGCGGCGGCTCCTCCGACATCCTCCTGGCCACCTGCTCCGGCGGCGCGTGGAGCAAGCCGCTGGTGGTTGCCAACTCCCCGGCGAACGAATGGATGCCGGCGATTGCGGCCACAGCTAACGGAGCCTGGATCGCCTGGGACACCTATCAGAACGGGAGCTACGACGTCTACGCCGCCGAGATGCGCGACGGGAAGCTCGAGGCGCCACTGCCCATCGCCGCTACCGACCGTTTCGAGGCGAAGGCCTCCGTCGCCGTGGACAAGCTGGGCCGCGTTTGGTTTGCCTGGCAGGAAGCCGGCAGTGGCTGGGGCAAGGACACCGGCAACACCGTGCCCACAGCGCTGCGCCGGGAGGCCATCTACCGCGAACGGTCAACGAAGGTGGCCTGCCTGAGCAACGGCCGCCTGCGATACGCACCGGACCTGTCTCTCGCCATGCCCCAGGGAGAGCGAACCAACCTGGAGGAGCCTCGTCTGTCCTGCGACGGCCAGGAGCGACTGTGGCTGGTCCTGCGCCATCCGGTGCGCATCAACTCCCCGCGGGGCAACAAAGTGTGGGCCGAAGCCGCCTGGGAGGACTACGCGACCTACCTCGACGGCGAGGCCTGGTCACCAGTCCTGTACTTCCCGGACAAGCTCGCCCGCATCGATACCTTCCCGGCCCTGGCGCCCTTGTCTCAGGGGCTGGCTGTGGTCTTCCACACGGACGGCCGGAACCTCGAGCGACTGCGAGGCATGACTCGCAACCAGGTGTTCGCCACAGTCCTGAACACCTCGCAGCCCGTGCGTGAGCCGCAGCTAGTAGACGCCGAACCTCCCGCACCGGTCGCTGTGAATGTCCAGGAGGCGGCCGACGTACAGCGTGCTCGCAGCTTCCTGGTCAATATCGGCAACAAGGCCTACCACCTGCTCCGCGGCGACCTGCACCGTCATACCGAGGTCTCCTGGGACGGCAACGGTGACGGGTCAGTCCTCGACTGCTACCGCTACGCGATGGATGCGGCGTCCCTGGACTTCCTGATGGTCTCCGACCACAACCAGGATACGGGAGTGGACCTGGAGTACATCCGGTGGCGCTGCTACAAGGTCGCGGACGTGTACAACAACCCGCCAAGGTTCAGCACCCTCTACGGCTACGAGCGATCGCTCGGGTTCCCGAACGGTCACCGCAACATCATCAACACGCAGCGCTTCCACGCGTCCTTCCCCTTCACCCGCGGGGCCAGCCGAGGCGTAGCACCCGACGACCTCCAGCAGCTCTATGAATACTGCCGCCGTGAGGGCGCCGTCGTCATTCCGCACACCAGCGGCACGAACCACGGGACGAACTGGCCCACCTACGATCTGGGCCTGGAGCCGGTGGTCGAGATCTTCCAGGGCTGCCGCAACAGCTATGAGTACGAGGGCTGCCCGAAGGGCGATACGCCGGGTAGCCCGCAGTCGCAGAACACGGGCTACCAGCCCGAGGGCTTCGTGTGGCGTGCCTGGAAGCGCACACTCGACCTGGGCATCATCTGCTCTTCCGACCACGGTTCCACCCACTACTCCTACGCCGGCGTGTACTGCGAGACCCCGTCCCGCGAAGGTATCTACGCCGGCATCCAGGCCCGCCGCACCTTCGGTGCCAATGACAACCTCATCGTGAGCATGAAGTGCGGCGAGCACTTCATGGGCGAGTCCTGGAAGCAAACGCAGGCTCCGGCACTGGATATCGAGGTTCTCGGCACGGGTCCCATCGTGCAGATCGACCTCATTCGCGACTTCAAGTTCGCCTACACCGCCAAACCCAACCAGCCGAGCTTCAAGGCTCAGTGGCTCGACAACGACTTCACGCCGGGCACGCACCTGTATTACGTCCGCGCCATCCAGGCCGACGAGAGCATCGCCTGGGGTAGCCCCGTGTGGATCACTCGCGGCTAGGGGCGAGAGCTTCCTGGGGGCTGTCCATACCCGGTCGCACGGTTCGCCTGACGGAGGGTCACCAAGGAGGTCCTTACGATGAGCCTGCGTTCTCTCGTGACACTCGGAGCCCTGCTGTGCCTTGGGCTCCAGGCCTCAGCGGCCTCGCTTCTGGAGGATCGCTTCGAGGAGCTGAACCCATGCTGGGCCAAGAACATCAGCGGGACGGGGACTGTGGAGATCGTGCCTGGCGGGTACGAGGGTAAGTGCCTGCGAGTGAGCGTGACCAGCGGCACCAGCTACCTCACCACCAAGCTCGACCCGCAGGCCTTCGGGGGCAAGACGATCGAGATCCGGGCGATGGTGAAGCTGGCGGACGTCAAGCAAGGCCCGCAGGTGTACTCCACCGCCAAGATTCAGGTCGCCCAGAAGATTCCCGGCGCAGCAACCCTCAACGCCGCTGCCCGCTGGGTCGGCACCACGGACTGGCAGGAGCAGTCCCTCCTCGTGGACGTGCGGCCTACCGCCTCCGAGATCATCCTCAACCTGGGCCTCCAGGACGCCGTCGGCACCGCCTACTACGACAGCCTTGTCATCGAGGATGTGACGGGTCGCAAGACCGTAGAGGGTGGCGGAGCCTCGACCTCCTCAGGCCGAAGTATCTCGCTGGCTGCCGTCGCCAAGGCCGGGCGTAGTGATGGCGTGGCCGACGACGGGCGAGGCAGTTTCATCGACGCGGGGATGCATGACCTGTATACGCTGCCGACTGGCGCCCTAACGCTTGGGGAGGCGCTGTTTGACCTTCCGCCGGGAGGTGCGAACGGCGGCCGCACGTGCCTTGTGTTGAAGGGTGCGCGTCGTCCGAACCTGCCGGCGTCGGCGGGGCCGATTGAGGTGAATCGCCGGGCCAAGACGCTCTACTTCCTGCAGGCCGCTGCCTGGGCCGATCTCGCCGCCCAGGAACCGTGCCTGACCTACGCGGTCACCTATGCGGACGACCAGAAGGTGCAGGTACCGATGAAGGCGGGCGTCGACGTGGGCAACTTCGACGAGCCGCGCGACCTTGCGAACTGGAAGCTGGCCTGGCAGGGCACCGACCAACTGGGCATGCCCGTCTGCGTGGGCTGCAGCTCCTGGACGAACCCGAGGCCGGAGACCGCGATCAAGTCGCTGGAGATCGCCTCCGCGGGCAAGGGCGTGCCCATACTCCTCGCTATCAGCTTCCGCTGAGCCTGCGTCTCAATAGTCCCGAGAACCACTGCGAGGGGAGCCACCCAGTCTGTGCTCCCCTCGTCTTCTGTTCTGAAGGCAGTTGACCTCTTCCCCGGCGCTTTGGACCTCAGTCCAGGGGCTGCTGACCGGGTGCTTCGTTGGCAGCGGCTGTCGGCTGCTTGTTGAGCGGCGTCACCGGAGTCCCGTAGCGGATCAGGCTCGGGTGCCGCTGACCTCCGGCGATGCTCACGATCTTCCACGTTCCACCGGCACGGGTGAGCCCAAAGCGGTGCTCCTCTTGCCCGTCCTCATAGACCAGGTCGGCGACCACCGTGGCACTGTCCGGCGTGTCCTGGCGCACGTCGCGGACGGCGTAGGCTTTGACCTCACCGGCCGTCTTCTTGAGGTAGTCGGCGAAGGCGGCCCGGCCGGTCTCCTCCACGGACTGCTTCGCCACCCTAAGCGCGTCGCCGTCCATCTGGGCCAGGTAGGCACGCACGTCCGCCTTCCGCTGCGCCTCAAAGAGGTTCCAGACCGCCGTGGCAGGTTGACTGGGATCGCCCTGCGTGGAACTCGGCCCTGCGCGACGGCTCAGGACGATGACCGCCATGATGAGGAGGGCGGTCACGATCACCGCAGCAACCCGGTTGCGATCGGTCTTCATCGGCTGCCACCTGCGGTGTTAGGTGTCGGCTCGCCGCTGAGGATCCCCAGGTCCAGCGGTCGGGTCCCTCCGGCGGGATCGGCCACGATCACTTTCATCCTGGGCAGCAGCTCCTCCATGGTCTCCACGTACATCC
This sequence comes from Armatimonadia bacterium, assembly GCA_039679385.1. Lineage (NCBI taxonomy): Bacteria > Bacillati > Armatimonadota > Armatimonadia > Armatimonadia bacterium. Next base: position 24,268 of record JBDKVB010000026.1, read on the forward strand.
TGTCCCGGGTCACTTGAGGCGCCTGCGAGTACTCACGGTAGATCGAGGCGAAGCGTGCAGTGTCGCCACGCGCTTCGGTTGTGACCTTCTGGCGGTAAGCGTCGGCCTCAGCCGTCATTTTGCCGGCCTCTCCCGCCGCCTGCTCGGTCACCTCATTGCGGTACCCTTCCGCGAGGTCGATGATCCGGTCACGGTCGGAGCGAGCTCCCGCTACGGCCTTGAAAGCGTCATTCACTTCGGCCGGCGGGTAGGCGGCCTTGATGTTGGCGCTGACCAGGCGCACACCGGCACCGTAGCCGTCGAGCACGCGCTGAGCCTCGCGACGCACAGTCTCCTGGAGCTGCGCACGGCCGGTGGTCAGCACCCAGTCGACGCCCTGGCCCTCCACCGCATGACTCAGTTCGCGCTCCACGACCGCGCCGACCAGCTTGCCGACGTCCTTGCTGCGGAACAGGAAGGCCGTCGGTCGCTCGACGCAGTACTGCGCCACGAGCTGGAGGTTGACGATGTTCTGGTCGCCGGTGAGGAAGTGACTCTTGCCCGGCGCGGGCTGGCGTCCGGCGGCTTCATCCGCGAGATCGAAGCCCACACTGAGGCGTCGTGCCTCACTGATCCGCACCTTGCTCAGGCGCGTCAGCGGCCACGGAACCCGCCAGTGCAGGCCCGGCTGAATGCTCTCGGCCACCACTCTTCCCAGCAGCCGCACGACAGCCTGCTGCTCCGGGCGCACAAGGTACAGGCCCGACAGCAGCCATAGCGCCACCAGCGCCAGGGCTCGATGCTTCGAGTTGTGCTTCAGGTCTGCCATCGCGCGTGTCTCCGTGTCCGTCCACACCCGAGGGTGCCGCCCGGGCTACTGGCCCTTCGTGAGCAGTCGCAGCAGCTCCGAATCCGAGGACAGCACCACCGTTGTCTTGTCGCCGAAGACCTTCTTGTAGGAGTCCAGGGTGCGCGAGAACTTGTAGAAGTCCGGATCGACACCGTAAGCGGCAGCGTAAGTCCGCGAGGCCTGGGCGTCGCCCTGACCTTTGACGGTCTCCGCGTCCCGGTAGGCGTCCGCGAGGATCTCGCTCTTCTTCTTGTCGGCCTCGGCACGAATCCGCATCGCCGCACTCTCGCCTTCGGCCCGGTACTGCTTGACGATGCGCTCGCGTTCGGCACGCATCCGATCGAACACGCTCTGCTTGTTCTGCTCCGGGAAGTTCAGCCGCTTGATTGCGATGTCCAGGATCTCCACGCCGTAGTCCACTGCGGCCCTCCGGGCACAGCGCTGGGTGACTTCGGCCATGATGCGGTCCGTCTTCACCTGCCCGGCATCGGGCGACAGCACGGCGTCAATCGGCTCACGACCAAGTGCTGCCGAGACGGAGCCCCACACGATGTCATGCAAGGCTCGCTCTGCCGCGGGGACCGTGCCGACGACCTTCAGGAACTGCACCGGGTCCTTGACCCGCCACAGCACGTAGTTGTCAACGATGATGTTCTTCTTGTCCGAGGTCAGGAACTCGGAAGCGGGCGGATTGTACACCATCAGCCGCCGGTCCAGGACGATCTTGGTCAGCCAGGGCCACTTGAGGTATGGCCCGGCCCGGTCGACCACGGCCACCGGACTGCCGAAGCTGGTGAGCACCACCAGTTGCGTCTCGTCCACGGTGAAGATGCACAGCTTCATCGCCACCAGGACTCCGACGGTGATCCAGAACCAGCGCTTACGCAGCATGGCAGTCCTTCCCTTGTGGGGTCCCTGGGCTCTGCACGTCATGCTATCCTGCAGGCGGCGGCACGTTCTGCAGGTCCGCGGCAGGTGGTGCCTCTTGCGGAAGACTCAGGCGCAGGCCCTCGGGGCCGACATAGAGCAACTGGCGTCTCCCGACCGCCTGACTATCGAGCACGATCTTCCGCGGACTCGTCAGACCCTCGTCGACCGCCTTGAGATGCAGGCGGATTCGCTCGACCTGCGGCCCGCTTCGGTAGGCTTGCTCGCGAAAGGTGAAGCGAGTTGCATCGCCGACAGCCCGGCGCTCGCGGTTGACGGCATAGGCGGCGGCGTCAAGACGCTGCTTCGCAGACTCGCCCTGACCAAGGAGCAACTGCTCGCCGGCGTAGGCCTCGGCCTCGTTGATCTTGCGCTGCTTCTGTTCGGCCTCGCTCGAGACCGACCGGTAGGCATCCACGACCTCCACCGGCGGATGGACATCCTGTAAGGCCACGCGGACGATTCGCAGGCCGCTCCCGTAGTGATCGGCGAGAGTCTGGGCCTCCTGCAGGATTGCCTCTTCGAGTCGAGCACGACCACTCACCAGGAGGTCGTCCGCCGGCGCGCCGTTCACTGCACAGCGGACTGCATGCTCACAGATCGCCCGGACCAGAACCGGTCCTGAGGTCAAGGTCAGGGCATAGCGCACCGGGTCCGCAACCTGGTAATGGACCACGGCCGTCACGTCCACAAGGTTGGCGTCGCCGCTCACCATGATCGACTCGGCGGGAACGGCCCGGTAGCTCTTGGAGCGGTGCTGGGTGTTCCACTCGTAAGCTGCCGACTGTGCAAGGCCGACGCCGCCACTGGACCGGAAGCCAATCTCGAGGGCACGCACGCGGCTGGTGGCTACCGCCGTCACTCGTCCGATCGGCCAGGGTGGCGAGTAGCGTAGACCCGGTTGAGCGGTGCCCAGATACCGGCCCAGCACTCGAACCACGCCCACATCGCCCGGCCCAATCTGGTACGCACCGGAGGCCACCCACAGCAGAAGGAGCCCACCGACCAGCACGCGACGATCCGCCTGCCAGACTCGCCGCAGCAGCGCAGCAAGCGCTCGGCGCTTTGGCAAGGCCGGAAGCCCGACATACTCCCGCAGATTCCGGAGCGCTTGGCCGCCGGTTCTCGCAGCCCGCTTCCCGAGCTGTCGCGGCGATCCTAGCAGTCGCAGCGAGTTGCTGATCACCGCCAGCGACCCAATCTGGTGGATCACGGCGGCGACCACCGGCGTAACCTTGCCCCAGCCGGCAAGGGCAACGCCGACGCCGTTGAAGGCCAGGGCGAACCAGCGGATGTTCTCGTCAATCGTCTGCAGCGCCCGGCGGCTGATCCTCAGGAGTGGCTCCAGGCGCGTAAGGTCGTCGGTCATGAGGACGACGTCGGCGGCTTCGGCAGCGAGGTCGGTGCCAATGTCGCCCATCGCCACACCCACCTGTGCCGCCGCCAGGGCCGGTGCATCGTTGACGCCGTCGCCGACCATCAGCACTCGCAGCCCCTCGGCCTGCAGGTCACGAATCCGCTCGGACTTCTCACGGGGAAGCAGCCCCGCATACACCTCGTTGATGCCGACCCGGTTCCCAAGATTGCGCGCAGCGTTCTCGTTGTCACCCGTCAGTATCACAATCCGACGCACTCCGGCCTCGCGCAGGGAAGCGACGGCTGCCGCTGCGTGCTCACGTACCTGGTCGACTACTGACAGCAAGCCCACGACCTCAGTGTCGACGCCAACCAGCACCAGCGTTTGCCCGGCAGCGTGGAGACCTTCGACCTCCTGTAAGGCCTGGGCCGAGAGCGCAATCCCGCACTCCTCCAGAAGCTCCCGGCGGCCGACAGTCACTCGGCGTCCCTTGACGGTCGCCCTCACGCCAAGCCCCGGAAGCGCCTCGAAGTCCTCGGGTACGACAACGGGCAAGCCTCTCTGGCGCGCTTCGGTCTCGATGAGCCGACCGATGACATGCTCGGAGCGCGACTCGGCCGCAGCGGCAAGCTGGAGCACCTCTTCCTCAGGCAAGCCCAGGCCAACCACTTCGCCCACTCTCGGCTGCCCAAGGGTCAGGGTGCCGGTCTTGTCGAAGACCACGCAGTCGATGGCGCCGCAGGCCTCCAGCGCCACGCCGCTCTTGACCAGGACGCCATCCCGGGCCAGTCGCCCGAGGGCCGCCACGACCGCCGTGGGGACCGCCAGCACAAGCGAGCACGGACAGGCCACAACCAGCACCGAGATCGCGCTGACCTTGTTCTTGGTGATCAGGAACACGGCGAGGGCGATCGCCAGCACGACCGGCACGAAGTACACCGCATAGCGATCGGCCCGGCGCTGCACCGGCGCTTCCTGCTCCTCAATCTGCTCCATGAGGCGGATGATCCGCGCCAGCGTGGTGTCTTCGCCGACCTTGCTCGCCCGGACTTCCAGCGCACCGGTCAGGTTGACGGTGCCGGTGAGGACCTCCTGCCCCGGCGTCTTCGCGACGGGGATCGGTTCACCCGTGAAGGCGCTCTCATCGACATCCGAGGCGCCCTCGACCACTTCGCCGTCCACCGGGAGACGCTCACCGGGGCGCACAATGACCAGCGTGCCGACGCAGACTTCCTCGACCGGGACCTCGCGCTCCTCGCCATCGACACGAACCCGCGCACGCCGAGGCATGACCGAGATGAGTCGGCGCAGGTCTGCCTGAGTGCGGCTGGAGGTGAACTCCTCCAGCGCCTCACCAATCAGCATGATCAGGATGACTTCGGCGGCGGCGAGGTACTGCCCGATGGACAAGGCCGCCAGTGAGGCGATAGCGACCGGCAGATCGCCCTTGATCTGGAACCGCAGGAGGTTCTCGACGGCGCCGAGGAAGATGCGCCAGCCGCCGAAGGCGACGATCAGGACTGAGAGGTCCAGACCGCCGATCGACTTCCACGGCCCGAGCCAGCGCAGGAGCACCAGCACCGCGACGACGGCCGGGAACACAAAGGCCTTCCAGGGAGCGTGGCGCTCAGGTTCGTGCAAATCCAATCACCGTTGATGTCCGTAGCGGTTCCGTGCTGACCATCGGCCCTAGCTCGGTCCGTTGGTGCCCAGCCACACCGGCGACGACCAGGCAATCTCGCCGTCCCTCTGGATCACCCGCACATAGTAGTAGCAGGAGCCCTTGGGCGGCTGATTGTCCAGGTACGTGATGTTGCACTCCTTGCCCTGCACCTGCGGCGTGTAGACGAAGACGTTGCTGCGGCACACGTCCACACGGTCGATGTCGCCCGGGCAGGTCGCATGAATCTCCACCCTCACGGGCGTGCCGTCCGAAGCAGGTAGCTTCTCCCCCATCAGCCGGCCCTGCACCCGAACGTCCAGCGCGATCTTGGCCGCCGTCGTGCCGTAGGTGTGCCGCTGCCGGATCGCTTCGAGGATCGCCTTGCGCGACAGCTCCGGCGCATACACCGCTGCCTTGCCCATGCCGCCACCGTGATCCGGCGAGGCGATGACGCCGATCACCACTCCCTGAGCCCAGGCGTCCTGCAGGAACCAGCCCTTCGGCGTGCTGTTCTTCGCCTGCCTGGGCGTGCCCTCGTACTCATAGGAGCCCCGGGTCTGGAAGATCTCCGCCACCGGCTGGGCCTTCTCGTCAACGAAGCTCCAGTCGGTCGGCACGTTGCCAGTGTCCGCCAACTGGTGCGGGATGTGCACGAAGTCGGCCTTCGCCTTGCGCAGAATCTCCCATACCTCCGCCGGCGTCTTCCCGTCGCGCTCGTTCAGCCAGAACGGGAAGTACGGATCACCCAGGATCAGGTTGCGGTGACCGTAGTAGCCGTAGGGCCGCTTCGGGTCATCATACTTCTCAAAGGAGGAGGTCCACTCCTCCGCCAGAAAGGTCAGGAAGCGTCCCGGGTCATTGTTGGCCCGAGCGATCTTCGCCAGGTAGTTCCACAGGTACGCGTTGATGTTGTAGCCATGGTCCGTGCAGGCGGCGAAGTCGTGCCGGGCGATATCCCGCATGCTCTGGTATGCCTGCACCTGGGTCTGGTCGCCCACACGATTACAGATCGAGATATCCGTGTGGTTGTGAAGGTCGCCAAAGTAGAGGTTCAGTCGCCGGCCGTCGTAGTCGATGCTGGTGCCGGGCAAGTCCTCGCCTCTTGCCTGACGGATCGTGCCCGCTTCGAACACCTCCACCGGCTCGAGGTACGGGGCCAACGTCATCGCCGAGACGGAGGGGACTTGTGTCGTGTTGAGCGCCGCCGCGTAGATTCCGCTCAGCCCGTTCTGGCTGTCCTCTATCGTCGCCCAGGACCCGGGTGTGGTATCCGCCTGGTAGATCACCACCGGCCGGTCCTTCAGCATCACCAGATTGGGACGCCGACAGAGCCCCTTCTGTGTGCTCATCCGCAGCTCGCCGGTCCAGACCGTTCCGGCATAGCACAGCGGCGAGACCACGAAGCCCGACTTCGGCCGAGGGGTCTGCGCTGCCACCCACAGTCGCCCGGTGCTGTCGAAGGCGAAGTCTCCGGCCTCGGCCCTCTCCTGCAGCAAGGTCTTCTCGATTCCCAGCGGGGTCTGGAGGCCCCGGGGCGTGATCTGAGCGATCTGCACCCGTTTCGTGGCTGCTGCGCCGATGTGATAGCCCGTCGGGTTGGCGGTGTCCCAGGTCATCCAGAACTGCCCCTTGTGGGCAACCAGCTTTGCCTCGCGGTCGATGATCGAGGCCTGCGTCAGCCGCATCTCGTTGCCGGCCCCTTCGGCGGTCCAGTGTCGGCCGAAGAGGTCCATGTTGTTGTCGCGAAAGCTGTGCCACACGACCCAGAGGTCCTCCGGCGATACCGCGGCCAGGGTCGGCGCGTAGTTGTCGCTGCCACCGGAGGACAGACGCTGTGCCCGGCCGACCTCGTCACCGCTGATCGTGCACAGGTAGATCTGGCGCATCCCCGCATCACGATTGCTCTCCCAGCCCGCCCACACGCGATCACCGAGCACCGTCAGCGCCGGCTTGAGGTCGACGGCCGGGTCGCGAGACAAACACAGGAGAGTGCCGGGGCCCTGATCACTCAGCCGGGTCGCGTAGACCTCCCAGTTGCCCTCCCTCTCCGAGGAGTAGGCGAGCCAGACGCTGGTGCCGTCGCTTGCCAGGCAGGGATCGAGGAGATAGGTCATCGGCCCGCCCTCGACCTGCCAGGTGCGGTCGATCTTGACGTCCTCGCCCTCCAGGTGGCCTCGAGCGACCTGCAAGGTGTCGTGATTGTCGCGGAAGGATACCCAGGCGGCCCAGAGGCTGCCGTCTTGAGTGCTGGTCACTACGGGGAAGTCGTTGTAGCCAAGTCCGCCGGAGATCTCACCGAAACGAGCGGTCGTATACTCTCGCATCGCGACATCATCCACCCACATCTTGCCGAAGGGGGCGCCGTGGGAGGAGGCGATGATGAACTCGAGGGTGTACTCACCGGGCCTATCGACGGAGAAGGTCGCAAGGCAGCGCTGCCAGCGTGGCTTGACGTTCTCGAAGGCTGAGATCATCGTGCGCTCGGTGCCCTGACTGCGCCACAACACGAGCTTGGTGTTGTTGGTTGCCCGTGCCCAGGCCTCGACCTCATACAGGCGACCGGGCACGAGGGTCATGCGACGTGCCAGGAGCCCGTGCCGATTGGGCTCGGTTGTCTCGGCGGTCACACACCGGGGCTTCGAACGGGCTTGCGTGGCATCCTCGAGCACTGTCGCACCGAGGTCCAGCGTCCAGCCGTTCAGGTCGGCGTCGAAGCTGCCGTTGGGGATCATCTCCACGACTTGCGCGGACGCCCAGGGCCCTCCCAAGCCCGCCACAACGGCTACCGCTATCAGAAAGCGCCCTAACCTGTGCATCCTCATCGCCTCCGAAGCCCTGCACGAAGTGAGCACTGCGGACGACGCTCGGCGTCTCGTCGGTGGATGCGGTTACGCTCTGCCTTGTTCGTTCTTCCCTGCCTTCGGCCCGGATTCCTGCGCTCGCCACCTAGTCAGGGACACCTCCGACCATGCAGGAACTCCTGTGCTCAGTCGGGAAGTGCTGACTGCGATATCCCCACAGAACGCCCGCAGCAGTTCTTGCGTCCGGGCGGAACAGGGAGGTTCTCTCCGTGACGGCGTATCTCGCCTTTCCCCTCGCTCTACTCCTATCTGTTCCCGTCTTCGCTCAGGATCAGCCTCTGGCCCACTATGGTTCGAGTGGCGCCGAAGTGCAGTTGCGTCGCGATGGTTCCTTCACCGTCACCGATCAGGGCGCCCCACTGGTCACCGATGCTAAGCTCATGATCTTCGGCCCGAATTGGGAAAGCGCGGTGCAGCGCGATGCCACCGTCAGCAACCCGACCGCGAGCCAGACCGGTGCGCAGCTCTCCGGGCGGATCACCGAGAAGGCCTCCGGCAAGCCCTGGGAGTACAGCCAGCGAGTGACCGTCCAGGGCGAGGCCTTGCGGTTCGAGTACGAGCTTCGGCCCCTCGACACGATGCGGGTCAACGAGGTCTCCCTGGTCCTGGACCTGCCCCTTGAGCGCTTCCAGGATCGGCAACTCTTCCTCTATCCTCGTCTGCAGATGGCCTTCCCGGCGAAGCTGCCCGCGAACTACCACTTTGTCGCCGGGCGCACTTCGGCCTATGTCTTCGATTCCGGCTCGCCCTCACAGCTCAGCCTGTCTCTCGACCGCCCGCGAACCTGTAATGTCCAGGACACGCGGCAGTGGAAGGGCTCGTCCTACCAGGCCTTCGTAAAGATTCTCGAAGGCGCCCGTGACGTGACCCCCGCCGACCGTTTCACCCTTTCCTTCACTCTTACACCCCGTGACCCCAAGACCTGGGTGGTGCCGACGATGAACCTCACCAGCGACCAGCCGCTCAAGCTCGTCGTGAAGTCTGTCGAGCCGGCGCAGGCGACGCAGGGGAACCTGGCTACCGTGCACCTGGACCTGCAGGGCACCTGGAAGACGCCCTTCTGGCAGGAGGAGGTCGCCGTGGACGCAACCATCACCGGCCCCGACGGCAAGACTTTCACCGTACCCGGCTTCTACAACCAGGACTACCTGCGCGAGGACGTATCCGAAGCAGCCAACCAGCACGCCGAGCTGCTGACGCCGCAGGGGAACCCGGAGTGGCAGGTCCGCTTCCTGCCTCAGCTTCCCGGCAACTACCAGGTGGCCCTCGTCGCCAAGGATCGCACCGGACAGGTCACTGCCGACACGCAGGTCACCGTCGCACCGGGCAAACCACGACCCTTCGTGCGTGTCAGCAAGTCCGATCCGCACTACTTCGAGTTCGCCTCCGGCGAGCCCTACGTCGCCAACGGTCTGAACGTCTGCTGGTACCGCAGCGATCCCGGCACCTTTGACTACGATGACTGGTTCAGCCGCCTCGCAGAGAACGGCGGCAACTACGCGCGAATCTGGATGCCGAGCTGGGCCTTCGGTTACGAGTGGGGCAAGCCCGGCAGCTACAAGCTCGACCGAGCCTGGCAGTTCGACTACGTCCTCCGGCTGGCCCAGGAGAAGGGCATCTACCTCAAGCTGTGCCTCGAGGCCTTCCGCACCTTTGACGCCGACAACCCCTATGCGAAGGCCAACGGTGGTCCCTGCGACAAGGTGCTCGATGTCTTCACCAAGGAGCAGGCGCGGCAGATGTGGCGCAACCGCCTCCGCTACGCCGTCGCGCGCTGGGGTTGGTCGCCGAACGTGATGGCCTTCGAGTTCTGGAACGAGATCAACTGCGTGCAGGGCTACGAGGAGAAGCCGGTGCAGGAGTGGGCACGAGATATGGCCCACTACCTGCGCAGCATCGACGCGAACCGCCACCTGATCGTCAACAGCCTGGGCAGCTTCGTCTTCGAGCCCGACCTGTGGGCCATGCCGGAGATGGAGTTCGCCCAGATGCACGGCTACTGGCACCCGCAGTGGAAGTCCACCGAGTTCGGCAAGGACATGGCGCAGATGATGGTCGACCACGTCGCCATGATCCGCACCTTCGGCAAGCCCTGTTTCTTCGCTGAGTTCGGTCTCGTCAACGAGACTTGGGGCGGCAGCCCGCGAATGAAGGACGACCCGGAGGGCGTAAACCTCCACAACGGCATGTGGGGTGCGCTGATGGCGGGAGCGGCAGGTCCTGCGCACCTGTGGTGGTGGGATAACTACGTAGCGCCGCAGAACCTCTGGTTCCACTACCGCGGGGTCGCGAACTTCGTCCAGGGCGTCGGCTTCAACACCGAGGGCTTCGTGCCCATCACTCCCCAGGGCCAACCGGCGGCGCTGCGAGTCCTGGGGCTGCGAGGCAAGACGACGACTCTGGTCTGGGCGCAGAACAGGGCCCACACCTGGTGGAACGTGGCTGAAAAGCACGAGATCGCGCCGGTCGAAAGCGCCCGGGTGACCCTCGAGGCGCCGGCGGGATTCACGGGGACGACCTGCCGCGTGCAGCTCTGGGACACCTGGTCGGGTAAGCTCACCGGAGAGAAGTCCCTGCCGGTGACTGATGGGAAGGTCGCCCTCGACTTCGGTCGCGTGGAGCGTGACCTTGCAGCCAGGGTCTTCTGGTAGCGGAGGCACAGGAGGCCCTGAGGGAACCCGGGGCCGCCCCCTGGCCGTCAAAGACACTGGTCCGGCACGTTGTGTTTCTGCAGGCTGCAGAACCGCCGTCCGACCACAGGACGATCTCAGGAGGGTAACGATGAACCACAGACAGTCCACTTGCCTCAATCCCTGCA
>JBDKVB010000027.1 GCA_039679385.1 Armatimonadia bacterium
GCCGGTGATGGAGACATCGGCCTCCGATGGAGCGGCCCGTGAGTAAGCGGATTGTCATAGGTCTTGCAGGTAACCCCAATGCGGGGAAGACGACCCTGTTCAACGAGCTGACAGGGGGCCATCAGCACGTCGGCAACTACCCGGGCGTGACGGTGGAGCGCAAGGAGGGCCTGCGGCAGTACAACGGGTACGATCTGCACATAGTCGACCTCCCCGGCACCTACAGCCTGACCGCGTACTCGGCGGAGGAACTGGTGGCTCGTGACTTCGTGGTGGACGAGCAGCCGGATGTGGTCATCGACGTGGTCGACGCCTCGAACCTCGAACGGAACCTCTACCTGACGACGCAGTTCCTGGAGCTTGAGCAGCCTCTCGTGGTGGCACTCAACATGATGGATGTCGTCGAGAACGAGGGGAAGCGGATCGACTATGACCTGCTCGCCGGGCTGCTTGGGGTTCCGGCGGTGCCTGTGGTGGCAGCCAAGCGCAAGGGTCTGGAGGAGCTGCTGGAGACCGTCATACAGGTGGCAGAGGAGCGAAGACGTCCGCGACGTCACCTGACCTATGGTCCAGAGCTGGAGGAGCACCTGCAGGAGATTGCGCACGCGCTGGCCTCCGTCGTGGACCTGGGGACGCTGAGCCCGCACTGGGTAGCGGTGAAGCTGCTCGAAGGCGACGCGGTGGTGCGCAAGCATCTGGGAGACCGAATCGGGGCCGACCATGCGCTGTTCGGGCTGGTGGATCGGGCCCGGCTCCACATCAACGAGGTGGTTGGGGACGACGCGGAGATCGCTCTTGCGGACCGACGCTACGGGTTCATCTCGGGCGCAGTGCGCGAGGCGATGCGCCAGGGGACTCGTTCCCGACGGGACTGGTCGGACGCGGTCGACCGCTATGTGGTGAGCCGGGTGTTGGGTCTGCCCATCTTCGTTCTTCTGATGTGGGCGATGTTCGAGATGGTCTTCCGCCTTGGGGCGCCGCCAATGGGCTGGATCGAGACTGGGTTCACTGCCCTGGGACAAGCGGTGTCACAGGCGCTGCCCGTGGGCGATCTGCGGTCGCTGCTGGTGGACGGCGTGATCAGCGGCGTCGGAGGCGTGCTGGTCTTCGTGCCCAACATCGCGCTGCTGTTCTTGGCAATCTCCTTGTTTGAGGACAGCGGCTATATGGCACGTGCGGCCTTCGTGGTGGACCGGATCATGCACCGCGTCGGGCTTCACGGCAAGAGCTTCATCCCGATGCTGGTGGGCTTCGGGTGCAACGTTCCTGCGGTGATGGCCACGCGCACGCTCAGTGAGACCCGGGACCGGATCGTGACGATCCTGGTGGTGCCGCTGATGAGCTGCGGGGCGAGGCTTCCGGTCTACATCCTCCTGGCCGGCGCCTTCTTCCCGGCCTCGGCAGCCGGGAAGGTGATCTTCTCGATCTACGCCCTGGGCGTGGTGCTGGCGATGGTGATGGCTTGGCTCTTCCGGTCGGTGCTGCTGAAGGGCCCCACGACGCCCTTCGTGATGGAACTGCCTCCCTACCGGATGCCGACGGTGAAGGGGGTCGCGATTCACGTGTGGGAGCGGGCCTGGATGTACGTGAAGAAGGCAGGGACGGTGATCCTGGCCTTCGCCGTGGTAATGTGGTTCCTGATGAGCTACCCGCGGCCGGAGGCGTCGGATCTGGTCGGTCTGACGCAGCAGCAAGTCGGGGCTGTGACCCTCGAGCACAGCTTCGCGGGCCGTGTGGGGAAGACCATCGAGCCGGTGATGCGGCCGCTGGGGTTTGACTGGCAGACAACGGTGGCACTGATCGCCGGTCTGGGGGCCAAGGAAGTGTTCGTGTCAACCCTGGCAACGGCCTACAGCCTGGGTGGGGGCGAAAAGGCCGGCAGCGACCTGCGCGAGGCGCTGCGCACAGACCCGCACTTCTCGCCACTGACCGCCTATACGCTGATGGTGTTCATCCTGCTGTACATCCCCTGCATGTCGAGCGTGGTCGTCATCTGGCGGGAAACGGGGACGTGGAAGTGGGCGGCCTTTACGGTAGCGTACACCTGTGTTCTGGCGTGGACGGTCGCCTTCGTCGTTCACAGCCTGGGCCTGTTCCTGGGACTGAGGTGATGGAGGATGGGTGCTGATCAGGTTGTGGTAGTGATCGCGGTCGTCCTTGCGGCGGGATGGTTGCTGTGGCGGCTGTATGGAGTGGTGGTGCAGCGGCGGATTCCGGCCTGCTGTGCGGCCTGCCCGCAGCGCAGATCCTGTGGGCAGGTAGGGGATCCCGAGTGTTCCGAAGCCGGTGGAGGCGGAAAGCCGCAAGCTGAGGGTGAGTCAGAGCACGGCGCCGTGGAGCAGGAGCATCGGTTTTAGCATCAAGGTTGTGAAAGTAGGGTAAGTGGTATGGGGCGGTAGTATCGGTGGGTGTTCAGTCGGGGGCGCGGGGTGGCGGTTGGCCTTCACAAAAGCGTATCGCCGCCA
>JBDKVB010000028.1 GCA_039679385.1 Armatimonadia bacterium
AGTAGGTCGTCTCGCCGTTCTTCGTCAGCCTCGTAGTGCCCTACTGCCCCGCTGGCGAGGGAGCGGCGTCGCCTTGCGGCCCCTCGGCCGGACCCGTATCAACCTGAGGCTTCGCCAGCGACCAGACTTCATGGTCTCCCGAGCCGTCCGTTCTGACGACCCTCAGCGAGGCGCGCGTATTGTCCTGTGTGAGGTACGCGATCTCGGAGTCGCTCAGAAAGGCCAGCGCCATCTGGTCAGTGCCGCGAGCAAGGATCCGCTCTGATCCATCGGAGAGGCGCTGAAGACAGAGCGCGGTAGACTTAGGCCCTGTCGGAGTGTCTTCGAAGGGCTTCCCCCTGCTCTCTGCGGAGGGGGTATCCGTACTGCGGACAAAGGCGACAAGGTCCTCCTGGGGCGAACTCCAGGCGCAGGGCCCGTTGATGGGCCCAGTAGCGCAGACCTTGACCTTCCCGGTGGTCGTGTCGAGGACTCCCAGGCTCTCGTCGTGGGCTGAGCCCTTGAGCTGCTCCGCAGTCGACCACTCCACCAGCAGCCAGTCAGGGCGGCCGCGCGAGAACCTCATGATCAGAGGTGAGCTGCCGCCGTCGGTGGCCCAGACCTCGCTGGCGTCAAAGCGGTCGAGGCCGAGGCGCAGGACTGAGTGGTGCCTGGCCTCTGCATCCGGGACCACCACGAAGAGGTTCCCCGCGTAGCTCCATTCAAGACAGTCGATGCGGTCAGGGAGGCCAAACCACCGTGGGTCTCTGCCGGTGCGCAGGTCGAGGAGCCCCAGACGTTGCTCAGTGTTTGGCAGGTCCGGCCACAGCACCATCAGAGGGGCGGCCGGGCTCCCAAAGGCGCTCACTTCCCTGCCGATGTAGACGACCCTCTCTGGGCCCTCCGAGGGTGCCGCCGTCACTGTTCTGGCCGAGGAGCCATCCGGCCTGCTGCTGAGCACCAGCAGGTCCTCACTGCCTACGAAGTGGGGATCCCAGAAGCAGCGCTCCGGGCGCAGGACCCGCACGGTGCCTTGGGAGTACTCGTACAAGGGGCTCAACTCCGCCATGCTCTGGAGCTGGAAGACAAGCCGCACCGGCGGGCGTGAGACCGCTACACTCACGACACAGGACTTCTGTGCCCATGCCATCGTTGCCGGGTCCAGGGCCGGCCGTTGGAGGTGGGTCTCAGGCTCGCAGCCCTGAAGGCCCAGCAACGCCGCCACGACCAGGAGCAGGCACGACGCTTGGTCTATCCTGTGACTTGGCTGCACCACGGATCACCTCGTTCTGGCATGGGTCAGGACACGCCCCCTTCAACGGCGAGGGCATCCTGTCAGACCGTACTGCCAATCGCCCATCAGACGTAACGGGCACGCACTGACCCTTCACTCCGCGCGACAGGCGAAGCGACTGCCTGTCTGTTCACGGCACCTGCGGCGTTGCGTCAGGCGGCGGCGCTGTGGGAAGTGGCTTGCCCTTCCCTCCGCCGCCCAAGTCCTGAATGGCGCTCGCAAGAGGGGTTCCTGGATGCTTCGCGTGCAGGGCCGAGAGCGTGCTCCACCCCTCCTTCGCACGATCGCTCTGACAGTAGGCGTGCCAGACCCAGCCGACCGCCCTCTCGTTCTGCTTCCCGACGAAGTGGCGCTTTGCGTAATGCGCGAACTGCTCGATAGCTTCCTCGTGCCGACCGCTGAGGGTGAGCCACATGATCCGCCACGCCTCGTAGGTGTCGGCCCACGGTTGGTCCCAGAACGCCGACAGCTCTCGGTCCACAACGGCGGCCGCTGTGTCGTACTGCTTCTGGAAGTGATACGTCAGGGCTATCTCATAGACGGCTCTGCCCACCTGCTCCTGGTTACGAAGGGCCTTCGCAGCAGCGAGGTGTCTCCCGGCAGCTTCGCGTGCGCGATCCCAGGTGCAGCCGGGGCTTCCGTCCCTTGCGGAGAGAGCCAGGTTCGTGCTCTCGATGGAATGCGCAAACCAGCCGAGAGCTTCCCCTCTGTGGGCAGTCTCCATGCGTCTCAGGAGGAGCGACGAAGCATCGTGGTGACCGTTCTCTGAAGCCCACTGGGCGACGAAGAGCCCCAAACCCGTGCTTGTGAGGAGTTTGTACCCGAGGAACCCTACCACCACAACAACAGCGACGACTGCGAGCCAGCATCCAAATCCGATGCCTGACCTCCGGTCCTTCACTGCGCCTTCCCCCCTGTGTTCGTGCTGCGAGTCTATTCCCTGGAGCTCACGCGACTGCGGCAATTAGTCCCCTTGCCCGATCTCTGTCTCTTCCTCGCGCCTTACCTGTCACGACGCTTCCCGCCCATACGTCACCACCCA
Organism: Armatimonadia bacterium; assembly: GCA_039679385.1. NCBI lineage: Bacteria > Bacillati > Armatimonadota > Armatimonadia > Armatimonadia bacterium. The sequence continues at coordinate 2,316 of JBDKVB010000028.1, forward strand.
CGCGGTCTCCTTCAGCTTCACCAGTCCTGCTCGACGAACGATTCCCAAATGCATCCCCTGCGCCTGCTTGAGGTCGGGAAGACGCACCTTCCGCCCACCCGCATCCAGGACTCCAGACGCGCTTACGATCCCTAACGTCAGCAGGCCGACCAGCAACCGACGCCCCTCCGCGAAGGACTCCAGACCGGTCACGTCCTCCCACGCGACCGAAGTCGTCTTGCCCCACCAGGTGGTGACGGCAAGGCCGTCGTGCCCCAGGCTGACGGCCTCGTGGCGAGGCGCCAGGAACAGGCGCAGAGCGGCCAGCGACCTTGTCGCCGCGAAGGCCCCCCACACAGAAGCCCCGACGACGATGATGGGCACCACTACGTCCAGAGCCAGCCCCGCCTCGATGCACAGCGCTGCCATGAGGAGGCCCAGGGCTGCGCCCGAGAGCTCAAAGGCCAGCGGCATCGCAGTGTCCTTCCGCGCCTGCGGCGGCCTGTACACGGGACTCCTGAGATCAGGCGTTCCCTGGTTCACCTCTCGCGAAGGCTCAGGCATCACTACACCGCCTCACTTTGTTGAGTGTCGGACGGCCCTAGATTGCGGTAGACCAGGCGGAGGACGCCCCAGGCCCACGGGTCTTCCGCCTCGCAACCGATGGCACTACCCTCGCTCGCGCCCATTGCCCCGACCGACACCTACATCTATTCGTCAAGCAACGTACCTCTTTCCTATCATGTATGCCCTTTCCTTGTGTACCGAAAACCGCCTGCCGTATTATCTGTACGCTCCTATCAACGACGCATAGCTGTCTCACTGCGGCAACGGGAACACCTGTTGCTCAGTGTGGGTTTGGAGGTCGTACCCGTAGATCGTCCCGCCAGCGACGTAAAGCACCTCGCCCGGTTTCCCCCCACCGAAGCAGCAGCTGCCGCAAGGTGTCGTCGCCCGCAGTCACTACGGCGCGGGCAGCGACGGCCTCCCTTGTGAACGAACCACGGCGGCCGCTTTTTCAAGCGTCTCCGCTTCATCCGCCCGACCAGTCTCCCGCAAGGTCCCCCCGAAGTCGATCAGGAACCTGTCGAACCACAAGGACACGGCCTCGCGCTCATAGGCCTTCACGGCCTCGGCGGCCCGGCCCCTCTTCTGGAGCGCTCGTGCAAGGACAGACTCCAGGTACCGTGATCCCGGATGCCGCTGCAGGCCCAGTTCACACTGGGCGATCGCCTCATCGATCTTCCCAAGGCTCAGCAGGAGCGACGCGAGGCGGTACCGGTACTCCTCGACGCCGGGCTCCCTGTTCACGACACCCCTCAGAGTCGCAAGGGCCTCGTCCTTCCGATCCAGCCAGGCCAGGCACATCGCTACCCTCATGCGCGGACGCTGCCTGCACGGGAGTAACCATGCTGCCGCCCGGTAGGCTCGCAGCGCCTGCGCCGTCCGGCCGATCTCGAGTTTCGTATCCCCATCTGCCTGCAGGTAGAGCCCGGCAAAGGTGGTGTTGGCCCACACGCCCTCCAGCACAAAGGCCGCGATCAGCACTCGCTTCAGCCACTTACCCATGCTCGCCTCAACCTCCCTCCGAGTTCATTCACCCGAGCCCGACGGCGAGGGTCCGCTCTTCGAGCGCATCACGGCGGCTGCTTTCTCAAACGTCTCGGCGTCCTCAGCCCGACCACTGTCCCTCAGGGCCCGTGCGAGGTTGCTCGCGAAGTCGTCGTACCCGAGCGCCACAGCTCCGGTCTGGTACGTGTTGGCAGCGTCTGCGCTGCGCCCCAGTCGCCGGAGCGCTCGTGCGAGGACTCCATGCAGGAGCGGCGAGTGGGGACGGCGTTCCAGTCCCACCTGACACTGAACGACGGCCTCGGGCACGCTCCCGACGTCGAGCGCGAGCGACGCAAGTCGGTACCGGTACTCTGCCTCACCGCGCTGCTTGTTCACGACGTCCCGGAGGATCGCAAGGGCCTCGTTCTTTCGGCCCAGCTTCACCAGGCACCGCGCCACGTTCACACGGGGGCGCTGAACGAAGGGGAGCAGGTGCGTCGTCACCTGGTAGACCCGCAGTGCCCGAACTGTCCGGCCGTCCCTGAAGGCCTGATCCCCAACCGACTGCAGGTACAGCGCAGCAAGGATCGTGTTGACGCAGAGGACCTCCAGCACAAGGACCACGACCAACACTCGCTTCAGCCACTTACCCATGCTCGCCTCAGCCTCTTTCCGGATCGAGCGGGACATGACGCGACTCCCGTGCCGAACTGCTCACGGCTTCGGCTGTCTGTCTTTGCGGTCTGTCCACGCGGGACGCCCTTGCCCCTTCTTCAAGGCAAGCAGCATACCCGAGACCGCCCAGGCCAGCGCAGCGACGATGATGTGGATCTGCCACACCAGGGCCTCGCCGGCGCAGTACTTGCGCCATCCCAGCACGGTGAAGACTCCCAGGCCAACCCAGGACAGCAGGGACCACCATATGTATCTGGGCTTCCATCTGACAGAAAGCCCGCCAACGATCATGCAGACGCCGGTCGCATACGCCGCGTCGTGGTAGTTCTGCCAGTCGAGGGCGTACTGCAACTTGTGCGGGTTCGTCGATGCGAAGGTGATGGCGGCGAACAGCCCAAACCACCCAATCGCGAGCACACTCGTCGCAGCGTGGCGTCCACGCCAGGCCTGCAGAGCACCGACTACCACGAGCACCCCCAGACCAAACAGCTGATGGAGTAGCATCAGTCACCACCCTTCAAAGTGTGGCCTCCACCGAACTGCTCAGGACTCCCCTTGCCTGTTCTCTGCATCTGCGGTACCGGCCACGTCGCGCCGGCGTCGCACCTCGAAGGCGAACAGCACGACCGCAACCGCCCACCATGCAACGGCCAGCACTTGGTGGGGGCGCCAGTCGATCT
>JBDKVB010000029.1 GCA_039679385.1 Armatimonadia bacterium
GTCTTGAATGATGCGCAATCCTAGAGGGAAGCTCACAACCAGCCTAATCTCCCCTCTATGTACCTACCCAATCACTCACCATCCCTATTCCCAACCACCTCCCCCGCAACATAACAAAGCGGTGAACGGGAAATGTCGCACGCAACAACTCACGGTCTCCGCATAGTCATCAACGCTTGCTCTGTGACGGGTGCCGCAACGGGCATTGGTAACTACACGCGGAACCTCGTCTCCGCCCTGTCGCAGACCGCCGGACAACAGCAGTACATCGCGCTCCGCTCTCACCGCGGGGAGGGCAGCGAGAGCCAAGGCGGCCAACTACGCGAGCATGTCGTCGATACGCGGGCGCCACTGTGGGAGCAGCTGCAGTTGCCCAACCTCCTGCACGACCTCAAGGCGCAGGTCTACCACAACCCGGCCTTCGGCTTGCCCGTTGTCAGGACGGTACCCCAGGTCTGTACCGTCCACGACTGCATCCCCAGGCTCTTCCCCGAGTACGCGCCCCCCTGGCTCCGCCATTTCTTTGAGCACTGGGCTCCTGTGTGGCTGCGCGGCGCTGACCACATCATCTGCGCCTCCGCGCACACCCGCCACGACGTTGAGCATCTGTACGGGATCACTCCATCACGGCTCTCAGTCGTGCACCAAGCGGCCGATGGCGCATACCAGCCAGTGAGAGACCCCGCTCGACTCGAGGCGCTGATGGTGCGATACGGGATCGACGCACCCTATGTGCTGTACGTGGGGCGAATAGAACTGCGCAAGAACGTAGCAGGGCTACTGGCGGCCTTTCGAGAGGTGCGGAAACGCGTGGCTCGACCACTGATGCTGGTGATGGCCGGCCCGAGTGAGCCCGGGACCTACGACCCTGAAGGGGTGCTGCCGCCAGAGGGGCGGTCTGGCGATGTCTTGGTTACCGGGTACGTACCGACGTCCGACCTCGTCTCTCTGTACAGTGGTTGTGCTGTCTTCTGTCTCCCGTCCTTCTACGAGGGGTTCGGTATCCCGGTGCTCGAAGCCATGCAGTGCGGTGCTCCGGTGGTCACGTCACGCGTGTCGTCACTGCCGGAGGTCGGGGGCAACGCGTGCCTCTACGTGGATCCCTACGATTCCGTGAGCATTGCCGACGGTCTGGAATGCGTGCTCGGCGATGACGTAGCGCGGGAGTGCATGCGTGAGGCTGGTCTGGAGAGATCACGTGAGTTCTCGCTGGACAGATTCGCACTGCAGACTGCTGCGGTCTACCAGCGCGTTGCGAATGAGTGCCAGCAGGACACGCGGACCGAGGACCCTGTATGAAGCTGACGGCCGGCATCCGTGTGAGAAACGGCGAGCCATGGGCGGAGGAGTGCCTTGGATCGCTCAGTCGATTCGTCGACGCGATAGTGGTTCTTGACGACGGATCGACCGATCGGACGTCAGACATCTGCCGCGCGTGCGATAAGGTTGTGCACTGCATCCGCTGGCAAAAGAGCTTCTTCCATGAGGGGCTGGACCGCAATATGGTGCTGGCCCTGGCTCAGGACACGCGACCAGACTGGGTCCTGATGATGGACATAGATGAGGTGTTCGAAGACCGGATCGTCGACAGCATTGACATGATGATGCATCAGGACGAGTTCGTAGTCTGGGGCTTCCGCATGCTGCATTTCTGGCGCGGAAAGACGCACTTTCGGTTGGACGCCAACTGGGGCGACGAGACACATCACCATGTCCATCCGCGCCTGTTCCGGAGCCAGCTAGGGTTGCACTACCCCCTGCAGACCATCCACGGGGCTCATGTCCTGGGCCTGAGAGGTCAGGCAGCCCTGTCGAAGGTGCTGATCAGGCATTACGGGTATTCCTACGAGGACAGAATCAAGCAGAAGTACGAGTTGTACTCACGCGTCGACCCGGGAGGCGACTACCGGCATCTGCTCAACGACGACGGTGCGGTCATGGTGGAGTACAGACCCGGCCTGGAGCTCGAGAAGCTGTTGGCGGTGGGGCCGTGAGGATAGCGGTTGACTGCCGTTCTGTATTCGAGGGGTGCGGCGGAATCGGGAATTACGCGCTACACCTTGTGCGAGCGCTGGCCGCAGTGAACTCGCGGGATGAGTTCGTGCTCCTGTGTAGCACGTTGCGACCCCAGACCCACGTAGTGCAGCAGGCCAACTTCCGGCAGGTCGCGTGCCCTGCGGCCATGATAGACGCAGGTTGGGAGCAGTTACAGCTGCCAGCCATGCTCACAGAGCTCGGGGCCGACCTCTACCACAACCCTACCTTCTCAGTCCCTATCGTAGCTCCGTGCCCCACAGTAAGCACAATCCATGACGTCGTCTTCCACTTCCGGACAGAGCTCGTCGAGCCGCACCTATGCGCATATCTGCAGCAATGGAGCCTGGCTGCTACACGCACCGCCACACGCATCCTGACTGTATCACAGTACTCCAAACGGGCGATCATGGAGGCCTACGGGGTGCATGAGAGCCGCATCGACGTCACCTACGAGGCCGCAGACCTAGCGCGCTTCCGGCCGTCATATGTCGGGCCTCAGGAGGACGAACTGCGCGCGAAGCACGACATCCGCGGCCCGTTCATCCTTTACGTCGGTTCGCTGGAACCCAAGAAGAACCTCGATCGCCTGCTCGATGCGTACCAGGTTGCGAAGCGCGACGCGTGCATCCCGCACTCACTGGTATTGGCAGGGGGTACTGGTGGGAGACCATATGACGCACCCGCAGCAATCGCTGAGCGTCGTCTGCAGAACCATGTGCGCGTGACGGGCTTCCTGGCTGATGACCTGTTGCCTTGTGCCTACAACGCCGCCGATCTGTTCGTCTATCCGTCACTGTACGAGGGCTTTGGCCTGCCGCCGCTGGAGGCGATGGCGTGCGGCACGCCGTCCATCGTGTCGAACGGGACCTCCCTCCCTGAGGTGGTGGGTCAGGCGGCTTGGCTGGTCGACCCTGCGGACACGGACGCTCTGGCCGCTGCCTTGGTGCGGCTGTCAACCGACCGAGGTGCGCACGACCAGCTATCGCGGGACGGCCCACAACGCGCACGGCAGTTCAGCTGGCAGCGGACCGCCCTTGACACACTGGCCTGCTACCGACGTGCCGTTGGCGAGCATGACGTGCACACCTCCTGCTAAGGCCATGTGACCCAGGGGTAGACAGATGCGTGTATTGCATGTTTCTTCAGAGTACCCACCAATCCAGGTCTTTGGACTGGGGCGTGCCGTGCAGAGCCTGGCGACGGCGCAGGCTTCGCTGGGTGCGGACGTGCACGTGGTCACCAACAGCATCGGCGGCCAGGACCGAGATGTTACTATGGAGGGTGTACGGGTGCACCGGATAGACTTCCCGTCTCCACCCAAGCCGCCTGACGACACCTCGGCTGTCATCCAGTTCAACATCTCGGCACTGCAGACTGCGGCGCGGGTGGCGGACAACACCGGCGTCCCGGATGTGATCCACGTCCACGACTGGCTCACAGTACTCTGCGGACGGGTGCTCAAGTGGATGCACCCAGCAGCTCAGCTGGTATGTACGATCCACGACACCGCTCAGGGCAAGTACTTCGGACGCCTGGAGCGCTGGCAGCAGTACATGGCCCACCTTGAGCGCTGGGCAGGGATCGAGGCAGACAGTGTGATCTGCTGCAGCGAGTTCGTTCGAGGGGAGATGATCCAGCACTACGACTGCCCTCCCGGGAGAATCGCTGTCATCCCGTGCGGTGTCGACGAACGGAGGTCTGCGGTGGAGGGCGACCTGGCCAGCTTCCGTACGATGTTCGGGGCGCCCGATGACCTGCTGGTGTTGTACCTGGGGCGCCTGGATCAGGAGAAGGGCGTCGGCGTGCTTCTCGACGCCATGTCTCAAGTGGTCGGGATCGTGCCCCAGGCCAAGCTGCTGCTGGTCGGCAAAGGACCCCTTCAGGCGGCCCTGCAGGAACAGATGCGCGGGCTCAATCTGGGGTCTCGGGCTGAGTTCGTCGGCTATCTCACAGGGAATGTGCTCGCGGCCGTGTTGCGACAGGCGGCGGTGCTCGTGGTGCCCAGCCTCTACGAGCCGTTCGGGATCGTGGCTCTGGAGGGCATGTTAACTCACACGCCTGTCGTCGTCTCAGACACCGGTGGTCTGTCTGAGATTGTGACTGACGGGGAGACCGGTCTGAAGGCGGCCCCAGGCGATGCTCGCTCCCTTGCGCAGGCCATCCTGCGTGTGCTGTGCGACGACGCCTTGCGCGAGCGACTCGCGGAGAACGGCTACCAGCACGCAAGAACGCACTACGACTGCCGGGACATGGCAGCGAGGACCTTGCAGGCCTATGGATGCGAGGCATGAACCGCAAGCACAAGCCGACATCGTGATTCCAGTCTACAACCAACTGGAGTACACGCGGGCTTGCCTAGATAGCCTACGTAGCGCAACTGACTGGCCCCATCAGCTCATCATCATCGACAATGGTAGCAGCGATGGGACCTCAGAGTACCTATCCAGCCTTCAGTCTGCGGGCTGGCCCCTACAGGTCATCGCGAACAGCCGAAATCTGGGGTTCACCCTGGCGGCGAACCAAGGCATGCGGGCTGCACGCAGTCATTACGTCGTGTTGCTGAACAACGACACTACAGTTACCCAGCACTGGCTCTTCGGTCTCCTCCGCGTTGCCGAGAGTTCGGATGACATCGGCATCGTGGGACCAAAGATACTGTCACCGCAGACCGACTGCATCCGGGGTATCGGTGGCTTGGTCTTCCGTGAAGGACGGGTCCAGGGACCGCTCGGTGAAGGCTGCAGCCGAGAGGACCCCACCTATGGGGTGCCCTGTGAGGTCCAGTACGCTGAGGGCTCCTGCATGTTGATTAAGCGACCGGTGATCGAGACCATCGGGTATCTGGACGAGCAGTACGCTCCCGCGTACTACGAGGACACGGACTACTGCTTTCGCGCTCGGGAGGCCGGGTTTCGCATCGTGTACTCGCCTTATTCCGCTATCTACCACCACTCGACGGTTACAGCACAGACCGTGCAGCGCGAAGACAGTCAGTTCACCCGCGCGGCATTGCGCAACGAGCGGACCTTCCGGGAGCGGTGGAGCCACCGGTTCGGGTAGCCTATGCAGATCGCAGTGGACGTGAGGCTGCTAGAAGTATCGGGCACGGGGAGTTCAGTCTACACAGCGAACCTTCTGGGTGGACTGATCATGCTGGCTCCCGACCATCGTTTCCTGCTCATCTCGGGTTCGCCGCGCACATCACTGCCCTTGCCCGTGGCAGCGAACGTGACAGTGGTGCCGTCCGATGGTGCCGCCCTGTGCGATGAGCGCTGGGAGCAACTGGTTCTGCCAGTCGAGTTGGAGCGACTGGCTCCGGACGTTTTCTGGTCACCGACCCTAACCTTGCCGATGCTGAAGGCGTGTCCGAGCGTCCTCACCGTCTACGACTTGGGGTTCGAGGCTCACCCGGAGTACTACTCGCCTGAACTCCGGCGGTACCTCGGTCGGTGGGTCGCCCCAAGTTGTCAGGTGGCAGACCATCTGGTCGCGCTGTCCCAGTTTGGTCGCGAAGAGCTTTGCCGAACCTACGGAGTGGCAATGGACAAGGTGACTGTGATAGGAGGGGCTCCGGGCGCGCAGTTCCACCAGCTGGCCGATGGCTCCGGTCTGGGGGCACTCGGCGAACGCCTGAAGGTTGAGGGCTTGTTCGTGCTTGCCGTCGGCGGGACGGCAAGGAACAAGAACCTCCCGGGTCTGCTGTCCGCCTTCGGGAAGGCGCTGGAGGAGGTTGGGGACGACTGGACGCTGGTCGTGGCGGGCCGCCCGGGGCCTGGCGTCGCCGAGGCAGCAACACAAGTGCGCAGGCTTGGACTGCACGAGCATGTCGTCTTTGCGGGGCTTGTGTCGGACGGGGAGCTTGCGCAGCTGTACCGCACGGCGGGTGTATTCGCCTTCCTATCGCTGTACGAAGGGTTTGGCCTGCCGCCGCTCGAGGCCATGGCCTCCGGAACGCCAGTCTTGTGTTCGCGGACCGCGTCACTGCCCGAAGTGGTCGGTGATGCGGCCTACCTCGTCGACCCTACAGACCAAGCCGAGGTCGCCGAGGGCCTGCTCGCCCTGATGCGAAGCACGGCGCTGCGGCGGCAGCTCTCGGCGGCCGGTCTACGTCGCGCGTCGGAGTTCTCCTGGGAACGCTCTGCACAGTGCATGCTGTCAGTGCTCGAGCGGGCGTCGGGCCTGCGACCGAGACCTCGCCATGGGGGAAAGGACCGTCCTGCACGCGTACTCGTGTCACGCATCGGCGCACGTGGCGACGTTCTGCAGACCACGCCGGTTCTGCGCGCTGTGAGACAGCGCTGGCCCGGTGCCGAGCTGACCTATCACACAAGCCATGCGCACTGCGAACTGCTCGCCAACAATCCCGACGTTGACTTGGTGCAGTCAGACAGCCGTCCCATCGCCACGCGGGACTACGATGTGGTCATTGACCTCAACCGTGCCTACGAGGATGCACCAGACCGCGCCCAACGCCATCGGATCGAGTTGTACGCGCGACGTGCAGGTGTCTCGGTCACAGACACGTCGCTGGTACTCGTCCCAACGGATCTCGAGTACGCCCAGGCCCGTCGGATCGCGGATGAACATCATCTGGGCGAAGCCGGCACTGTGGTCGGCTTTGGTCTGAGAGCCGTGAGTGTGCAGCAGCGCTGCTGGTTCGACGACCGCTGGCAGGGGCTCGCAGACTCGCTTGCCGGCGAGGGTATGCGCATCGTGACCTTTGGCGGTCCTGGGGAGCGCGGGCTGGACGGACCGCGAGTGACGAACACAATGGGCGTAGCCGATATGCGAGTCGCACGTGCTCTCATGGAGTACTGTCATCTGGTAGTCACTGTTGACACCGGGTGGGCGCATGTAGCCGCATCAGCAGGGAAGCCCATCGTAGGCCTTTTTGGAGCCGATTCCCCACAGTGTGTACTGCCGCCGGATGGCGACTGGGTCGCCATCCGGGCCGAGTTGCCGTGCTCACCGTGCTTCTGCAGGCCGTGCCGCGACCGCACCTGCATGGACGCTATCACGGTTGACAAGGTCTACAGACAGGTCCTTCGCAAGGTAGGAACGCTGAGGGGCGATGGTCCAGCCCACCGGGAGGTTGTTCCCACTTGAAAGTGCTGTGCCTAGCCACAGAGTATCCGCCCGCGCGGGGGTATGGTCTGGGACGATACGCTCGTGAACACTGTGCTGCCCTGGTGCGGCACGGAGTCGCGGTCGATGTCGCGTGCAACAACTGGGATAGCGAGGTGGACGCGTACAGGGAGGACGGGGTATCGGTCCACAATGCGCCGTTGGCAGTCCCGTTCTCTGGTCACACGTGGGTGGCCGACGTGTTGCAGCACAATGTTGTGCTCCTGGGCCGCTGCCTTGAGATGATGCGCGCCGCTGGGGGCTACAACCTGATCCTGGCACACGACTGGCTGGCAGCAGCAGCAGCGGCAGCTCTCAAAGCCCTCCACAGGGTGCCACTAGTCGTGGCCATGCACGACACCCAGAGGGGGAAGACCGCAGGACAGCCTGACGAGAACGAGCAGTACATCGCCCGAGTGGAGGAGTGGATCTGCGAGGTGGCTGACCTTGTGCTGGCCAACAGCCACTTCATCGAGCGAGAACTCATCCAGGCCTACCAAGTGCCACCGGAGAAGATCACGGTCGTGGGCTGCGGCGTCCGGTCCGAGGATTTCCAGACCTCGGCCGACATAGAGGTGTTCCGCACGCTTTTCTGTGCTCGTCGAGAGCGCCTTGTGGGGTTCGTCGGCCGCCTCGCGCGTGTCAAGGGCCCGGACGTCCTGGTCCAGGCGGTCCCGGCCATCCTCAGCGTCTGCCCCGACACGCAGTTCGTCTTCGCTGGTGACGGTAGCATGAGGGATGGGCTGCTTCGGCAGGCGCGAGAAGCGGGCGTTGCCGAACGGGTGAGGCTTGTTGGCCATCTCACAGGTGACGTTCTGGCCGCCTTCTACCACGCTTGCGATGTGATTGCCATCCCGAGCCTCTACGAACCCTTTGGGATGGTGGCACTTGAGGCGATGGCGGCCGGCAGGCCCGTCATCGCCTCAGCCACTGGCGGCCTGAAGGAAACGGTTCTTGCAGGTGCCACCGGCGTTGCGATCCCTCCGAGAGACCCCCGAGCCCTGGCGTCAGCCGTGGTGCAGCTGCTGATGAACCCGCAGGCGGCCGCGAGCCTCGGACGTCAGGCTCAGGAACGCATCGCCACGGAGTTCCGTTGGGACGATGTCGCAACGCGCACAGTGCGGGCCTGGGAGCACTTGGCGACAGCAGACGGCCAGGGAGTGAGGTAGCGGTGTTCAGTGACACGGTCATGGACCACTTCACTAACCCCAGGCACGTGGGTACGCTGGCCTCGCCCGACGCCGTTGGCACGGCTGGCACGCCCGGACGCGGCAACTACATGGTTCTGCAGCTCAGGGTGGACGGTGACCGCATCGTGGACTGCGCGTACATGACTTTTGGGTGCCCTCCTGCCATCGCTGCGGGGAGCGCACTGACGGAGATCATCAAAGGGATGCGGACCGGCGATGCACTCCGCATCACCGCTGAGCATCTGGAGGAGGCGCTAGGTGGGTTGCCCCTGGGCCGGAAGCACTGTGCGGCCCTCGCCGTGCAAGCCCTGCGTGCGGCGCTATCATCCGTTCTGCCGAACGCCTCCTCAGACGCCTGAACGGCGAGCGCCCCGTACCAGATGCGTGCGGCCCATCGGGAAGCGGCGGCGATGGGCCAGGGCGGAAGACCGGTCGTCAGATCAGTGCTCATTCGCACACGGGGGGGCGGAGGGCAGGTTTCGGCGGCGTGGCGTCGCCTTGCAGGACGGTGCCGCCATGGCTGGCCTTCGGCCCCATAGTCGCTCACAGACAGGCACACCAAGGAGGACAGACGCGATGAACCCCGCCGTGACTGCTGTGTACCGTGACGAGGCTGGCCGCATAGGCCTGGGTATAGCCCGGCTGCATCAGCTGCTGGAGGCGCCGCACGCCCCAGAAGCACTCCTAAAGGCCAGCAAGATAGCGCGTGAACAGATACTAAGGTTGGGAGCGCTGCCCATCGCCGACGCCGCGGTGCGAGGCCGTATCCTAGTGGTGCTGGAGGGAATCGAGAGAGCCCCGTCCGATGATCGTGAGACGCTGGAGAAGCTAGGGGAGGCAGTCTGTGCCTGTCAGCGGTTATGCCCCGGACGGTGACAGCTAAGTTGGCCAAGGCTGTCCTGCCTGGCGAACCCAACTGCACTGCGTCGATTGCCGCCGCCTGGGGACGCCCCGTGGGCCGCGACGCGTGCGCTATGACTGATTGGGGGCGGTTACAGAACCCATGCAAGACGGTACGAAGCTAGCGACCGTCGTCCGGTTGAACGGACTGCGGGCGCGTATGGAGCAACTCGGGCGCCTTCTCGATGCGCCTAGCACTGGACACACACGCCGCACCCTTCGACAGTGCGCGCGGAGCACGCTCAGACGCATCCATCCGATGCCTGGCAGTCGGTCACCCGTCGGGCGACGCATTGCAAGGGTACTTGCTTCCCTGGAGACGGCAGGGGAAGGGCCTCCAGACATCGCCGATGAGTTGAGACTGTGTACTTGTCTTGTGGACGCACTCCTGGTCGAGGGAGGTGCCACGGGGGAGGTCCCTGCGGAGTGCAAGGTCCTGTGGATGCCGGACATAGGTGCTGCGGAGCCGCATGCATGGCAAGCCTTCGCCGACATCGTCTGGGCTCTCAGCCAGGAGCCGGATCTGGAGCACGGCATCCAGATTCCTGCAGCGGGTGATGTACCTGAGTGGGCGCTGCGAGCGCTTCCGCCAAGTTGCCCCGTAAGTCACCGCGGGCGGCACAGAAGTCGCGACTGGCTCGCCGACAGCATCAACAGTTGGGACCCAGACGTCGTCGTGACCTTCGGAAGATGCGGTACCGTAGCGAAGCTCGCAGGCCAAGCGGCCAGAGGCTATGGGTGGATAGGTTTCCACGACAGACACGAAGCGATGCGCGTGCACGGGAGCTTGGCTGGCGGAAGTCGGCCGATGGACGTCATGATCTACCCAGTTTGCCGGCGTGTGCCACTGCATCCGATACCGGCGGCCGGTGGCACGATGTGGGCAGTCGGGGTGCGTTGGTGGGCCGATATCCTTGGTCAGCCGGCGGTCACCAAGGGCGGCGACGGGGTGGCCTCCAGGGGCGGCACTGTTGGTTGTATCTACTGGGGCCAGTCGGGCCAGGAGGTCGCGGAGGCCGTACGCCACATGAGACGCCTGCAGACCCGGGGAGGTGCGTCCGAGCTTCTCCCGCTCGACGATGCTCTTGGCAGAGCATTGCACGGTCTGCTGGAGCAAGGTGACCTGGGCCTGGGGATGACGGTTCTGCCTCCCCCGCCGGGGAGCGGTACAGAGTGGCGCACCAGCTTGGCAAGCGTTCTCGCTAGCTGGGACAGCGTGGTCTCAGTGGGGCCCCACAGTGACGGGGCAGCACCCATCAAGTGGGCTGCGGTGGTGGGCACCGCCATCGAGGAAGTGCGCGCCCATGGGGCTGATGGGGACAGATCCCTGACAAAGCCTCGCAGTGGGGCGTCTCAGCGGAGAGCATCACTGTCGGCTGTGGACGTCTGGCGGTCGACGATCATGCAGGTGTCTGGTGTCACGCCACGGTCGATGCAACGCACACACCCCGAGGTGCAGGCGGAACCTGCCATGGCTCGCCCGGTTCCAGCAGGGCGACGCGTGCTCGTGATGCGCAAAGTGGGGCTGGGCGACGTGGTGATGAGCAGTGTTGCAGCGCGTGGCGCCAAAGAGCGGTACCCGGGAGCGCACGTGACTTTCGCCACTTCAGACCGCTATCAAGCGATGGCGTCGCACTTCCCCTACGTCGATGCGGTGGCCGACGCGGGGCGCGTGGACGAGCACGACTACGACGCGGCGATGCTATTCGATGACAGGCACCGCTTTGACTTCGCCCCCGGGGAAGGGAGACGAGAGCGTCTAGACATCCTCTGTGAACTGGGGGGCGTGGCTCCGTGGGACAGAAAGCCCGTGTATGCTCTGGAGTCCGAGGAAGAGCTTCGGGCGATCGACTACCTCAGGCAGAGGGGATGGTCCGGCTTCCGCAAGCATGTTGGCGTCGTCCTGTCGGCTGCGGGCCGTGCTCGGAACCGAAGCGTGGAGGCTACGTCCCAACTCCTTACCGCGATGGGCAAACGGTCAGACCTGCAGCCAGTGCTGCTCGATGTGCGCCGGGATAGGGTCGAGCAACTGAACTGCCCACCGGGTACGGTCGACACCTGTGGGGAACTCAGCGTCTGCGAACTGGCGGCCGTCATCTCCCATCTCGACGTGCTGGTTACGCCGGACTCTGGCCCTCTGCACCTGGCGGCCGCGCTGGACGTCCCCTGCATCGCGTTCTTCAGCGAGGTGCCGGCCGATTGCCGCATAGGCTACTACCCCAACTGCGTAGGGCTGGCTAAGCCCGATCTCTGCGACCAGTACCCGTGTGGCTACGTTGACGTCTGTCGGGATGCGCGGTGCATCAACGAGGTCCGATGGGGTGACCTTGAGCCCCACCTGAACCGGCTCCTCGACGTCGAGCGCGTCACAATACGCCATGCGGTTGCGCAACCGGAAGACCAGAGCAGCATCGCCATGCTGGCCAACCAGCTGGCACGCGGGCTGCGCCAGAACGGGTTGTCCGTCCGGCAGCGTCCCGTGGCTGACCCGCGCTCCGCTGCGTACGGCAACGGGTGTATCGTCGAAGCAGGCGGGAAGCGATTCGCACTGCTGACATGCGACAACGACATCGCCTGCGCGGCCTGGACGCGAGAGGTGACGGAGCGCTACGACTACCTTCTGTGCTTCAGCCAGCATGTCTACGACGCCTATCGTCGAGCGGGCGTCCCCGCCCACAGGCTGCTCCCCTTTCAGCTCGGGCTATCAGACAGGCTTCTGGGGGCGCGTCCGCTGCTCCCTGACGTTCCCGAGAGTACTTTCGTGTTCTTCTTCAATGGCATCTGCCAGGAGCGCAAGAACGTAGAGGGGCTCGTACACGCCTTCCGGAGGGCCTTCTCCCGCGACGAGGATGTGATGCTCGCCGTCAAGAGCAGCCCCAGAGCGTGGGATCGGTGCCAGCAGGTGCTGCGGGCTGCAGACAGCGACCTTAGGGCGACGGAGGGCAGACGCATTCGGGTGTACTCCCAGCTGTGGACAGTAGAGCAGCTGGCGGGCTGGTATCTTCGAACAGCGCGGCGTGGTGCCTATGTGCATCCGCATCGCGCAGGGGGATTCGAGTTGCCCGTTCTGGAGGCCCTCGGCTTCGGCGCCCGCGTGGGGACCACCGGCTGGGGTGGCGTTACGGACTACTGCGACGACCACTTGTTCCCGTATGAGTTGCGCAGGAGCCAGTTCCAGGTGCCCGACCTCTACCACGCTGGGGGGGCTCACCCCAAGTGGGCCGAACCCGATGGCGCAGATATCGAGCGCTGGATGCGGTGTGTCTACGAGGAGCCTACCACCCCTGCCTCCCAGCAGAGCACGATGCTACGCGTACGGCGCGACTACTCGTGGCGATCGGCGGCACGCCGACTTGAGTGGTGGACGCACCACGCCCATCGTCGCTACCTGGTGTTTGGTGGCGCAGGATATGGCAATCTTGGGGACGATGCAATGACACTTGCCTTGGTGGAGCAACTCGGGCGCGAGCGCTGCGTTGTGAGCTCCTATGCGCCCGTAGAGCAGTTCCCTGAGTGGTTCCATGGGCTGCAGGTGCGGCCTTGGGGGGATCGTGGTGCGGCAGCAGTTCCGGCCGAAGGCCTCTTCTCCGACGTGCACACAGTTGCCATCGGGGGGCACGGCTGTCGATGGCCCGACATCCTTGAGGGACTCTGCCGGCATGCAGTGGCAGCCCTTGAGCACGGCCTTGATGTTGTGTGGCGTGGTATCGGCATTGACGAACCCGATGGGCACCCCATCGATCGCGACCTGGTGCGCTACGCCTTCGAGACGGCCCGGTACGTGGGCGTGCGAGACAGCAGGAGCAGGGAGATACTGCATGAGTTGGGTGTCCAGCGCTCGGTGACTAGAGAACCCGATCTCGCGCTACAGCTCCAGGCGGCCCCGAGCAACCTAGCTGCACCTCTGCTGCGGCCCTTTCTTGAGCCCGAGACCCAGCCCTACGTGGTGCTGTCGCTGAACTCCATGTACGTGACAGAAGGGAATCTGGGTGAGTGGGCTGCGTGGGTGTCCTCGACCATCCACAGTGGACGTCATGTTCTCTGCGTACGCATGTGCCGGCACCTCTGGGACGCACGAGAGGACGACATGCTCGCGGCGGTGGCCCTGCGCCGACGCTGTGGGGGAGAAGCTGGCTTCGACCTTCTCGACAGCGCGGTGTCTCCGCAGCTGATGCTGGCCATCATGAGGGGCGCAGACATGGTGGTTGGCATGCGGTACCACTCCTGCGTGTTCGCCCACCGCGTTGGCACACCAACCGTAGCGGTGTCCAGACAGGACAAGACACGGCGTTTCTGCACTGAGCATGGGGTTGCATGCCTGGACCCTGACCACATAGCGGCGCTGAGTAGTGCGTGCAAGAGGGTACTGCAGGACGGAAGGCCAACTCAGGAAAGGGGACTGTGCAGCGGTGACAAACCGGCGTAACACGCAGAACAGCGAACTGGTTGCCGCCAACCATGCGCAGAATGAGGCGGAGATGGCCTCAGGACAAGTCACGATGCAGAGCTACCCCGAGCGGCTGTCATTCTACTGGCGCTCACCGTGTAGCCTGGACTGCGTGATGTGCGGCAAACATGCTCTTGGATACCCCCTAGACGACGAGAAGCAAGTGCTACGTCTGGCGGAATGGGCGGAGGAGGTGTTTCCGCACTTGGGGGGACTGTGCCTCTGCCCGTCAGGAGAGCCCTTTGAGTCTGACGTGCTTCTCCAGATCGTGGCGCATGCGTACGCGAATACGCGGATTCTGGTGGTGAGCAACGGGCAGAGGTTGGCGGGGCAGATACTCGACCAGGTCTTTGAGTACCGCGTAGACCATCTCTCTATCTCGCTGAACGCCGCCCGAGCAGAGACCTACCAGGCTATCACGGGCGCACCCTTTGAAACGCTGCTCACCAACCTGCGCGAGCTACTGCGGCGGCGCTCAGGGGGCGACGGGAGGCCGCACCTGGATTACTCGATCGTCGCGATGAACCGTACGGCTCCAGAACTCAGGGACTTCGTGCGTCTGGCGGCTGATCTGGGCGGCGAGCGAGCGATCATCCGCAAGCTCGGGGTGTCGATCCCAGTAGCCGCATGTCGTCGGAACATACGCTTCGATCCCCGTGTAGAGAACGTTCTCACGGACGAGAGCGTGGGCGAGCGCCTCCTGGATGACCTATGCGCGGTCGGGGAGAGTGCAGGAATCAGGGTGTCGGCCGACTTCGGACGTGCCTTCACGCGGCCACCGTACCGCTATGGACTGCAGACCTCGCACGCTCTCGACGCACGTCCTTGGAAGGCCTTGGAGTTGACCAGTTGCGGCGATACCAGATTCGCCTGCGGCAAGCCCGCTGACTTGGGGAACGCGTGGGAGTTCGAGCGTCTCCACGACCTCTGGAACGGTCCCAAATGGGTGGCAGCGCGCGCGGCAACGGTAGCCCGTCCCGCAGAACCAGCGGCGTGACATGTCCCGTCCGGGCCCCGAGTGAGGGGGCGCGTGTGTGGCCGCGGCCTGCTGCCTCATCCACTATCGGGCGGGACGCGACTTCAGCACCCCGTGCGCTCTGCAGCGTGACCTGGGCACCCTCCTGCTGGTGCGCACCAGCCTCACCCCACCCAACCTGCCCACAATCTAGCCTCCGATCGCTTTCCCTACATGGCAAGAGGCCGCCGCCTGAGCACCACACGCACCCGCTCAGGCGGCGGCCCCTTTCCCATCGCCCACAGCCTTCCTCGCACGCGCCATCCCACCACAGCCGAGGTAGCTACATCGACCGCCTCTTCACTCTATCAGCCCCAGGTCTGCTGCCCTGGCGACGGCTTCCGCGGTGGAGGCTGCGCCCAGTCGGTCGCGGCAGTTCCTGAGGTGTACGTAGACCGTGGTTCCGGAGATGCCAAGCTGTTCTGCTGCCTGTCGCGGGGACTTCCCCTTGCTAAGCATCGCCAGCAGAGACGCCTGGGCCGCCGTCAGCAAGGGCTTGCCCGGGACCGTTTTCCGCTTGCGCCGGCGTCCGGTCAGGGGCAGCGCTAGACCTCGTCCTCTGCGTCCTCCTGCCGGGCCGCGTCGAGGCGCGCCCTAAGGTGACAGCGTACTTGCGCGGCCCAGCTCTGAATGGCCGGTGCTGCCTCGGTACACCATTCCTCCACGACCCGCAGCTTGCCCTCATAGAACTCAGAGAGCGGACCGCCGAAGACACCCGACACAAAGTTGGCCTCAAGAGCATCGCCAACGCACTCCGGACCGAAGCGCAGCAACAGCGCGCGTGCCGGGTCAATCAGGGGGCCGTCCCCGACCGGTGCGACCGAAGCTGCAACCCCCGGACCGTCCGGCAGGTTCGCCTCAGCCCACGCTACGAGCCTATCGGCGCCAACATATTCCCCATACCACCCACGCAGGGACAGCAACAGGCGCAAGGATCTCTCCTCGGGCGCCAGACGGCGTGCGACGGCTTCCCAGACCTGCCCTGATTCGGCCTGGGTAGCTGCGATCAGGGCCGCGCAGACCGGGTTCTCCCTGTACAGGTCAACATCACCATCGGTAGCGACCGTCATGCAGGCAGAAGCGACTCGCGATGGGTCGAGTGGGACCAGCCTCTTGGCGACCTCACCCCAGTAGAACTCACTCATGGTGCTCTTGCCTGCCTGCGCGGAGGCACGCTCCAGAGCCGTCCAGACGACCTTCTCAGCCTGTGAGACGTCGAAGTCGCCCTTGTGGAGAGCATGGGTGAGCAGCTCGAGAGCGGCATTGGCAGCTGGCGGCTCAACCTGCAGAAGCACCTCAGCGATCAGAGCCACCAAGAGGGGCTGGGGCGTGTCGAGGGCCCAAGCAGGAGGCAGGAAGCGTCCCTCTCGCACCAGCAGACGCCCCTGCTCCCGCATCCGGATCAGACGGAGAAGAGCGCGCTCGGTCAGACCAAAGGCGGTAAGCACGTCGAGGAGTGCGTCGTCGGGCATCTCACGATCAACGGCCCACTCATCCATCTTGTCCTCAAGCCAGTCCAGGCCTCGCCGGTTCGCGACACCGCGCAGGTAGCCAGAGGCAAAGCGGATTGCCCGCGCCCCATTGACTTCGCCGCGCGCCACAGGCAACCAGACCAAAGAAGTGTCGCGTTCACCTATCAGTACCCCCAGGGGCTCTGCCTGGACGGCCTCAAGTGATGCCAACCAGTCAAGGTCAAGTTGGTCAGGATGCCCCATGGCTTCGTCGGCAAGCTGGGCCAGTTGCTGCTGAATGTGCTCCCGGCCCTCTTGTGACGACATCTCATGGTAGCTCGAAGGGCCTGTCCATCGTCGGATTCTCTCTGCGAAGGTCGAGCCCTGCAACCGCTCAGACAGCGCTTCAAGGAGCTCCGCAAGGTCAGTAGGCATCTCCCTTCGGTCGTGTTGCAGCAGTCGCGAGATCTCGTCGCGCAGACGCGCTCTATCGCGCTCATCATCGAGGCGGTGCCGTTCCAGACGGTCGACGACGTCTCCACTGAGGCCCATGCGAGCGAGGCCAGCCCAGCTATCCAGCAGTACCTCGGTGGCTGCCCTCTGCACCTCTGGGTTCTGGTCATCGATCGCTGTGTCGAGGATCACCAGGGCTGATCGCCGCGCTTCCCATTCCTCGCTCCAGCTTTCAGGCCGCCACCTCGGTGGCACGGACATCCCTCCCTGAACTTCACCGGAGACGTCGCCAACTTCATGCGTCTGGAGGGCAGCCGCCACGGCACGCACCGCCAGTAGCCGCGACGGCACTGATCCTCCTAGGGCCTCTCGTAGCAGAGCGTGTCGATCAACCGCGCGGACAGATGTGCCCCCAAGGTGCGTCAAGAAAAGCGATGTCCAGGCACCAGATGCGTTGTTGTCCCACACCTCGTTCTCGGCCTCTGCGAGCCGGAGCAACAGGCCTGCAGCCGTGAAGAACACCTCCGGATGCCAGGCGGCGCACTGCAGCGCATGGACAACCTGGCGGCGCCCCTGGGTGAACTGGAGGAGTTGGTCGCGAGGAACGTGCTCTAGTACCCGCTGCAGAGCACTGACGCCCTCTACCGGGTGCAGTTGTACGAGAACCTGGACTATCTGGGCCAGTTCGGGGTCCGAGAGCGCTGCCAGGTTCCGGAACGGTCCACTTGGGCCAAGCAGTTGCCTCGTGAAGGCTTCCGCCACCCCCTCGGAGCCCATATCGAGCACCCTCTGAAGGAGGGACAGGCGGCTCTCGGGAGTGGGCAGGCGCTGCAGCAGTTCCGGTACCTCGTCGCTGCGGCGCGTCCAGACTTCGTTGGCAAGCCATACGGCCAGCAGTCGTGGCGTCACATACCGGTACCGTCCTGCATCCGCAACAAAGGGCCGGCTGTTCGGGTTGTGAGGTGCGTCCAGCAGGGCATGGAGGTCAATTCCCATGAAGCAGGCCAGAACTCTGCCCTCCTCAGCGACGTCGCCGCGGACGCCGACCCTCTGCAGGAGCGATAGCGCCTCCACCGCCCTCCTGTCCTCACGGTCGGGGATGAGAGCAGCGAGCGGGTCCTGGATGTCCTGCACTCGTGCCAGTTCGCTGGCCGAACGCGCCTGGTTGCCCAGGCGCCGGATTGCCCTCGCCAGGTTGACAGCCAGCTTGACGTAGCCCCCAGACAGATGTATGACCCGCTCCCGTCCAGAGGGAGCCAGATCACGGAAGCTCTCTGACAGCAGCTTCCGCATCGCGTCGTCGGCTAGCAGCGTGAGGGTGAGCAGACCCGGCGGATTGGCAGTCGTATACATCGATGTGGGGTCGGTCCCGATCGTGAGAACCTTCAGGCGTTCGGGAGTGCTGCTCACGTAGAGAGCCATGTTCTGCATCGTGTGCTGGTCGCACTCGTCCACCACCAGGGCCAGGGTAGCCGACCGATGCGCACGCACCCATTGCAGAATGTCGCCCAGACCTGCAGCTCCGGGGTTCGGACAGTAGAGCACCCGCTCCTCCCACACAGACCCGAGGACGGCCTCCATCGCCAGGCGCGTCTTTCCTACTCCGGCCGGTCCCTCGATCCGGACCATGCCGTGCTGTGATGGGCATGCCAACCACTGACGTATCTGCTTGACATCCTCTTCGCGCTGCTCGTCTGGGTAGAATGTGGCCTCGTGCTCGGGCACCCTCCGCCACTCCTCAAGCGTATGGAGCCCGCCTGCTCTCGGGCGACGGAACACAGGCAGCATGGCAACAGTCGGGAACTGCTCGGCCCACTCCGCAAGCTCCCCGCCGTCCAGTATCCTGTAGTTCGGAGGCAGCCCATGCGCCTGGAACCATTGGTCTGCCGCGGCTTTGCGATTCTGACGTGTCCTGATGTTCAACGCGACACCTGTGGCAAGGCACCAGCAACTGCCCGCCTGTAGCTCCGCGGTGACATCGGGTTTGTCAAGTTCGTCGGTGAGCTGGTGCGGCTTGATGGCGCCGGCTTTGAACTGCCATACGGACCTCACTAAGGGGAGCCGGGAGTTGGCCCCCGCGGGCGCACCCTCCGCGAGAGCATCCACGCCGCCGTCCGGCACCGTCATGACAGTGCTGGCGGGGCAGATCACTGACTCCGGGGGCATTCCCAACCGTTCGCTCTCGCACCGCAAGAGATGCGCCATGAAGTCTACGAAGTCAGGCGGTGGCAGTGCGGCAATGTCCTGCGCCGTCGCCCTGAAGGGCATGTGGTGCCTCCCTCGCGCCATGTCAGTCTCTGGCGCCACTTCGCCGATATCACGACGTTTCCTTCATCCTCTGTTTTGTAGTACCGCGGTAGAACACACTGTGCACGACAGACAAAGACTAAGCTGGCATCATGCATGCGTTACAGGTAGATGCTGTGGCGCGAAGGGCTCTTTCGGGCGGGTCTGTGGTCTTAGCACTGCCCTGGCTTTGCCGCCCTTGCCTCTCTGGATCGTGATCTGGGACAGGTCCGCCGCCACGTCGCCGACGTTGAGCCCAAGCAACTCGCTGCGGCGAAGGCCGCAGCCGAGGAGAAGCAGAGCGACGGCTCGCTCTCGCTCCGTCGCGCAGGCCCCAAGGAGGCGACGACAGTCCTCCTCGGTTGGCACCTGGGGGAAGGCCTCGGGCACGCGTGGCCTCGGCACGCCGGCGACGGGGTTGCCTTCCACGACGCCCGTCTGCTGCAAGTAGCGGAAGAAGGAGCCAAGGCTGCTCAGCTTGCGCGCCACGGTAGCCGGGCAGCGCTCCTGCCCAAGCCAGCGGCAGAACCCGTAGACATCGCGAGTCTGGACTGTCTCCAGAGTCGCAGCCGAGCACTGTGCTCGCAGGTACGCAAGGAACTGCTCCAGGTCACCCCTGGAAGCCCGAAGCGTGTTAGGACTGAGGCCTTGCACGGTCGCTTGGGACTGGAGGAACTCCTGCACCAGTGGGTGCAGGCCGGGCGGGGCGCCGACTGTGCTCATGACCGTTTCCTTTTCTGGCAGAATAGACGACCTGCCAGGGAATGGCGAAACGGCCTCAGACGGGCGTTTGAGGGCACTTCAGGCCCGGTTCTGAGCAAGAAGACCGGTGGACATGTTCCGCTGAGCGCCGATGGCACACCAAAAAGCCCCGCCTGAGATCAGGCGGGGCGTCCACTGGACCACGTGCGAGGGCCGGTCAGGGGCGGCGAGTTTTGGTCAACCGATCGACGGGGAACAACCACTGATCCGCCCGGAGATCGGCCTCGAGAAGAGCGGTCCCGTCAGGGAACACCTCCCCGGCTCTGCGCCCACCCAACTCTATCGCGAGTTGCTGCACTCGGCGTGGTGTTAGCCCCAACCAGATGGCCGCGCGGGCTGTCGATACGTACTGCTCACCGCCCGGGCCCGGGGGGATTCGGAGCACGCTGCCGAGATCGCCGAGCGGAAGATCAGAGGACGATACCTGTGCCATCCCCTCGGGTGTTGCGTGGACATGCTTGGCGGATCCCTCGAAGTCGCCACTCAGCGGCATGCCGTTCCTGGCGGCGGCCGCCCGTAGGTGGTGTCTGACCGACCCGAGGTAGCGCCCCATGCGCTTGCGCAGATAGCTCACAAAGGAAGTACCTGGCGCGCCCTCCCGCGAACCCCGCTGGAAGTCGAAGCCTTGCACCGCGCGGCGGAAGGCGCTTTGCAGAGCCTCCGGGGCCCTCTCTGGGACCAGGTCGGCGAGATCGCCTCCTGAACGCCCCAACTGCTCGCCAGTGGCACGAAGCATCGCGGCCCAATCGCCTTGCAGCGGGACATAGCAGACACAGTAGAGCGCGTCCAATAGGGAAGAGGATCCCGCGGGGGCCAGGAGCGTTGCCTGCGCCGGCAGCTTCGCCTGGTACAGGAAGAAGTTCCTCACTTCCTCCAGCACCCGCCGACGGCCGCTTTCCTTGCCGTGTGGGGGGGCGACTGCAGAACCGTACCGCGTCGGCGGGGCCGACGTACGGGAGTACCCAGAAGGACCACCGACCCCTCCGGTACGGCGCCAGAGCATCCCAGCGGTTCACGAAGGCTTGCTGGAACTCCTCCTCGTCGTGGATCTCCGCAAGGCTGTCGGGGAATAGCGGGTCCCCCTTCGTGTTCAGCGGGAGCGCCCTCGTGGCAAGGAGCAGCGTGCCCAGCCACTGCACCATGGTCTCGATGAGTAGTTCCTCCGGAGGTGCACAGTGCTGGTAGAAGCCCCCGCTCGGTGTCGTCCCTCCTGAGACCATAGCAGCGACGAAGAAGGCGTACAGGGCACAGCCGGGCAGAAGCTCTCGGACCGCCTTGTCGGTCAGCCCGTAATAGGGCTTGACCGCGTCGTAGGCTCTGGCGAAGGTGGGCCAATGGCGATCTACCAAGAGCCAGAACCAGACAGCCTGCTCCGGGTTCGCCAGCACCCGAAGCAGCACCTCCACACCATAGGGGGTATGCAGGAGCCCCCGGGCTTGCTCGCCAAGTAGATCGCCTGCTTCTGCCGCCTGCGCAGTCTGAACTGCTGCCTCTAGTACTCTCAGGTCAGGGGACGCGTCGACAAAGACCTCTCGCAGGACGTCAGGATCGGCGGCTCGCGGCGGCTGAGGGGTCTGGTCCAGCTCTGCTGCAATGCACGCCCGATGGAGTGCTTCCTCCGGGGACGCGCAAGCTCTGCGGGCCTTGGTCAGACGGTGCAGCCCCGACGCGCCGACAGAGGTGAGACGGTGCATCAGTGCGCCAGCATCCTCGTTCGTCGGCTTACGGGCAGCCGCCTGGACCGCTGAGTAGGCAGCTTCCAGGCGGGGAGTGTCGTCAAGGTCGCCGAGAGCTTCAACGAAGTCGGCGACGGCCTCTGAGAGCGGCCCGTCCCAGGTCGAAGCGGATGGACCGCACTCTTGCGGGAGCGCCGTCTCGGCGGGAGCAAAGTGGTCGATACAGGCGTACAGGTCCGGCCTCCGCAAATACACCCGGCCGTCTCTCTCGACGTGCCGCATCCCTCTGGCGATGAGTCTCCAGAGCTGTTCCGCGGTCAGGTGCTCTGCATCGCCGACAGCCTCCAGCGTGAACCACTGGCCCTCTCTGTCCGCGCAGTACTCCCATGCCTCACCGGCAAAGCGTCGTCGCGCCGACCGGGCATCGGCAAGGCCCAGGGCACCGGCCACGTGGTCCCACCCGTAGCCATCGCTGAGGATGAGCCGAGCCGCGCAGTCGCGTAGGCGCTCGAGGGTCACGGAAGGGTCAACCCCAGCGAGGGCAGACCACCGCGCCGAGAACCGTTCTCGCAATCTCTTCGGGGTGAGGGCCCCTCCGTGGTCGTTGGTCAGGAGCGGCTCATCAGCACTGCGGCCCATCACAAGGGGCGCCAAGGCCTTCGCCAAGACTTCGGGCAAGGGTAGGACCCGTGGTTCGGCCAAAGGGACAGTGAGGAGCCCGTGCTCAAAGCTAGCCGACCCAACCGTCAGCGCACGCAGGTCCTGGGCAGACAGGCCGAGAACCGCCACCAGAAGAATGATCGACGCGTCAACTGCCGCTCGGGGCGTGCCTTCCGTGACCAGGCCCTCGATGGCCGCCCAGGGCACGAGCGCTGGTATCGGGGTGGCGGGCTTCGCAGCCAGGCGCTTCAGGTAGGCGACGCGCTTCTCGGTCAGTGCCGGTGCCTCCCCTGACAGCCACGAAGCGAAGCCCTTCATCTCGGTCAGGCAGGCCTCGATGTCGTCCTCGGGCTGCCCACCTCGACGCATCTCCATGGTGATGCGTTTCAGGTGGCTGCAGGCCGTCTTGAAGCCCTTGGCTCGGGCGTGGTGTACCAGTGGGGCCAGGAACGTGCAGCGCGCTTTGGCCTCCTCGGGCCGACACCCACAGGCTCGAAGGTAGTCGTAGTACGCGCGGATGGTCTCAGTCAGATCTGTGGCGTCACCCACGGGCTTCTTCCTGTGGTTCTTCGACAGAACACTCATCTCACGTTCGAAACCGAAGATGCGTTCGAGGGCACGCACATACCCTATCATCTCCCCTCCAGCTCCGCAAGGTCCAGGCGTCATGGCCGTAGCAGACGTCCGCCCCGACCAAGGTCGCGCTATCTGCTCTGCGTCGGGAGCCTTCGCCAGGCGGGAGCAGGCCTTGGCGCGGGCGCTTCAGTGTGCTTGGCAGGATCCGTCGCCACACCAGTGCCTGCGAGAGGGTGTCTCTCGACTCCGCTCCTGAGGTCCCTCGTGTCTGCGTGCAGGTATACCGCTGTCGTCTCAAGCCTGGAGTGTCCCAGCAGACCCTGGATTGCCACTAGGTCTGCCCCGCCCTTCAGCAGCAAGGTCGCGAAGGTGTGACGCAGCGTGTGGAGCGAAACGCCCTCCCTGGTCACCCCGCTTTGCTTCCGCACGCGTTGCCAGATGATCTGCAGGCGCGAGGGGTAGATGCGGTTGCCGCAGACCGTGGTAAACAGGTAGTCATGGGCAGCGGCCGGCCTCACCGCCAACCACGTACCGATGGCGTCCACGACCTCCTCCACCAGCGGAATCATGCGGCCCTTTCCTCCCTTCCCGCACCGCACATGGAGCGTTCGCGAGGGCAGCATGACGTCCTCCAGCCGTAGCGCAAGCAGTTCGCTGCGTCGTACCCCGGTGAAGACCAGCGTAGCCATCATGGCGAAGTCCCGTGCGGCCACTACCGGATCACGATGGTCGGCGCCGGCGGCCAACAGGTGACGCGCCTCTTCGACGCTCAGGCGCGTCGGGAGAAGCTGCCGACGCTTGGGGACGGAGATGCGGCTGAGGGGATCGTGGTCAACGAGGTCGCTATCCTGGAGGAACCGCCAGAAGCTACGGAGGGCGTACACATGTCGTGCGATGGTCGAGGCCGCCAGCCCACGCTGCTTCATCGACACGATCCAGCGACGCACAAGCGCCACCGATACGCCTTCCGGGACGGCGACGCCTTCCGACCGCACGAACTCAAGAAACTGCGACAGGTCGGACGCATATGCGAGCTGGGTCTTGGGACTGTAGCCCTTCTCGGCGTCAAGGTAAGCGAGGAAATCCTGGACCACTGAGCATGTATCCATCGGCATTATCGGCACACCTTCCGCGGTGCCGTGCCAGTGGATGAGGGATAACCGTGGCCGGGTTGTGGAGGTAACGCCCGAGCTTCTTGAGCTTGCCCTGCGAGTGGGACGTTGCAGGTGGTTATGTAGCCCCCTGAAGCCCGATTCTGTGGCTTTTCGCCACATCCGGCAAGCGGAGAGTGGGTCTATAAGCCGGATTCTGTACCCACGGGCTTGGGAGCTCCTGGGTGGCGACCATTTATCTTGGGTGCCTGTTACCAGACACCTCATGCACCCGACCCGGGGACTCGGACGGGCAGTCCTGCGGTGACAAGCAAGCTCGTCACACTCGTCCCCCTACGTGGGCTTGCTCCCGACGGGGTTTGACCAGCCGCCACGTCGCCGTGACGCTGGTGCGCTCTTACCGCACCATTTCACCCTTGCCGGCCCCCGCAGTCAGGAGTTTCGGGCGGTTGGCCCTGACCCCTTGGCCCGGGGTTGCACCCAGTGCACTCGCGTGCCCCGGCGCTCCGGCGGTATGTTTCTGTGCCACTTTCCGTAGGGTTACCCCTCCTGGCCTTTTGCCAGCGTCGTGCCCTGTGGAGTCCGGACTTTCCTCATCCCGCAGCAGATTGCGCGAGACGCGGCCGCCCGACCCACTCTCCAAAGCTATTATACCCGATCCGGGCAAGTCCCCGTGCGCACAGCTTGCCCCCTGGGGCCCAGGTAGAAGGGGCCTGCAGCAGGTCCGTGGAAAACTACCGTGAGAGGCGGCTCACCACGAGACCCGGGCGACCCTGGGAGGCAGCCATGCACACGCGAACCCGCACCTTCAGTCTGCTTCTCATGGTCCTGGGCACGGGCGCGTGGTCGCAGTCCTGGGTCGTGCAGTCTCCGCGCCAGGTGCCGGTGGCCTACTCCGTCGATGTCCTCGTCGTCGGGGCAAGCACGGGCGCCGTCGCAGCGGCTGTTGAGGCCGCCCGGCAGGGAGCCTCGGTCTTCCTGGCTGCGCCACACCAGTACCTGGGCGATGACATGACCGCCACGCTGCGACTGTGGCTCGAACCGGGTGAGGTTCCCGAGGATCCCCTGGCCAGGGCGCTCTTCGAGTCCTCCACTGCCTCGAGCCCCTCCTGCGATGCTCTGCCCTTCTCCTATTCCGCGGATGCGCCGAGCAACGCTCGCCATCCGGACACCGCCCCACCTTCGCTGCTAGGTGACGGTGTATGGGGTGACCCGACCAGGGAAAGCGTGCAGTACGATGCCGACGTCACCGTGACCGCCGATCTGGGTGCGAGCAAGCCGGTTCGCGGTGTGCGTCTGGCGGCATACCGGGGCAAGGACTACGGCGCGCAGGACGTGACGGTATCGGTGAGTGACGACGGCGTCGCTTGGCGCACGCTGGGGGCAACTGCGGAGGCCGGCGAAGAGCCTTCAGAGCTGACCGGTGCGCAGATCCAGCTCTTCGTCCTCCATGCCGAAGCCCAGGCGCGGTACGTCAGGCTCGTGGTACGGAGATCGGCCGCGCTGCCGCGCCTCCTTCTGGGCGAGATCGAGGTCCTGGGGCCGTCGAACCCGGACGCAACGCAGAGCCCCTATCCCTTACCCACTCCGATGCACGTCAAGAGAACCCTCGACGCGGCGCTCCTTTCGGCCGGTGTGCAGTACCTGTACTCCTGCTATCCGAGCGATGTGCTCGTTGACGCCGCCGGTGCGCCCTGCGGGATTGTGATGGCGAACCGGGCCGGCCGGCAGGCCGTGGTCGCACGGACGATCATCGACGCCACCGACCGTGCAACAGTGGTTCGACTGGCGGGAGGTCGGTTCCGCGACTACCCGGCAGGGGCTCACACCTTCCATCGTGTCGTCCTTGGTGGCGAACCCCGTGAGGCGCCGGGGCTGAGCCATCGCCTCATCGCACCTGCCTATCGCGGGCAGTTCCCGAATGCGGCACGCACCTCCAGCGGCGCGTTCAAGGTGATCGACTACACTCTGGTGGCCCCGATGAAGGACGCCTCCTGGGCTAGCTGGGCGCGGGTCGATCAGCAGGCGCGCGCGCTCACCTACCACCCGGAGCAGCAGTTCACCTCCGACGTGCTGTTCGAAGTGCCGCCCGATCCTGTCTTCGCGAGGGCAACCGCCGAGGGGCCCTGGGTCAGCGCCGAAGCCTTGCCGCTGGAGGCCTTCCGCCCGGCGGGACTCAGGCACCTGTTCCTTCTGGGCGGTTGTGCAGACCTTTCCCGGGCGCAGGCTGAGAGTCTGCTGAGGCCCCTCAACCTGATCGCTCTCGGCAAACGTATCGGTCAGGCTGCTGCTCAGGAGGCGCGGGCCTTACCGCTGCCTGCGAGCCCGCAGGTCCTCGCTCACCCGATCGAGGCGCAGGCGATGGGCGAGGTTCGCGAGGCCCTGGTCGGCGTGCGGCCCACGCAGAACCTCCCGACGATTCCCGCCCCCAGGACGGCACTCCCGGTGCTGGGTACCTATGATGTAGTTGTTGTCGGCGGAGGTACCGCGGGCGCTCCGGCGGGAATCGCAGCGGCTCGACAGGGAGCCCGGACCCTGGTCGTTGAGTACCTCTCGGGTCTCGGCGGCATCGGCACCCTCGGCGCCATCCCCAGCTACTGCGCCGGGAACCGCACCGGCTTCGCGGCGACAGTCCAGGCGGAGGCAGGGACCGTCAGTACCTGGGTCATCGAGCAACGGATGGAGTGGTGGCGCAAGCAGTTGGAGCTGGCAGGCGCCGACGTCTGGTTCGGCACCATCGGCTGCGGTGCGCTCGTGGAGGATGGAACGGTGAAGGGCGCCGTGGTGGCAACTCCCTTCGGCCGCGGAGTGGTCCTGGCCCGGACGGTCATCGACGCCACGGGCAATGCAGACCTGGCCTTTGCTGCGGGAGCTGAGTGCCTCTGCACGGATGCTGACGAGTTCGGGATGCAGGGCACCGGTCTCCCGCCCCGCAAGCTGGGTGGCAATCTGGTCAACACGGACTACACCCTTGCCGACGACTCCGACCTTGTTGACACCTGGCACCTCTTCGTCTACGCTCGCGACAAGTTCCAGGCGGCCTTTGACCTGGGGCAACTGATTGGCACTCGCGAGCGCCGACGTGTCCGCGGCGACTTCGTCATGAGCTACCTCGACCAGTTCGCCGGGCGGACCTACCCGGACACAGTCGTCCAGGCTCGCGGCGGCGGCTACGACACGCATGGCTACATGATCGACCGCTTCCTGTCTCTTGATGCACCGCGCACGGCCGGGCTGAATGTGAACATCCCCTACCGGAGCATGCTCCCCAGGGGGCTTGACGGGATGCTGGTGGTCGGGCTCGGGATCAGCGCCCATCGCGACGCAGTCCCGCTGATCCGTATGCAGCCAGACATCGAGAACGGTGGCTACGCCACCGGAGTGGCTGCGGCGATGGCGGCCAAAGCCGGCGGAACCGTCCGCGGTATCAACGTGCGCGAGCTCCAGCGGCACCTTGTCGCCCTGGGCAACTTGACACCGAGTGTGCTTGTCGAGCAGGATTCCTTCCCGTTGCCGGCGGAAAGCCTTGCCGAGGCGGTACGCGAGTTGCCCCGGAGCATGACGGCGGCTGCCGTCGTCTTCGCCCATTCCGAGCAGGCAAGGCGAGGGCTTCAGCAGGCCTTCGCTGAGGCCGAGGGTGCTGACCGTCTGACCTACGCGACGGTCCTGGCGATGCTCGGCGACGGCTCCGGGGTGGACGATCTGCTGCAAGCCGTGGCGTCCCAGGAATGGGACAAGGGATGGGACTTCCACGGGCTCGTAGGCGAGGCGAAACAGAGCGCCCTCGACACCCACGTCATGGCTCTCGGCTGGGCAGGTGACCGGAAGGCCATGCCGGTGCTCTTGGAGAAGCTATCGCAGCTCACGGCTAGCAGCGAGTTCTCACACTTCCGAGCCGTGGCGCTGGCGCTGGAGATGCTCGGCGATCCCAGGGCAGCGAGGCCTCTGGCACAAGCCCTGGCCCTTCCGGGGGTCAGCGGTCACGTTGAGGCTACGATCGAGGACGCCCGCCGACTGGAGATCGCGGAGGCGACTTCGACGGTGACGAGTCGTGTGAAGTCCTTGCGCGAGTTGCTGCTCGCAAGGGCGTTGTACCGTTGCGGAGACTTTGAAGCCCGAGGTGAGACCACGCTCCGCTGCTACACAACCGACCTGCGGGGTCATCTCGCACGTCATGCGAAGGCTGTGCTGGAGGAAGGCTCTCCGTCGCAGCCGCAAACTACACGTCCCTAAGTCTGTGAGGTCATCATGTCTGTCATGCTGAAGATCGGCTTTGTGCCCTCCTACCGGAACCGCTGGACGCCCTGGACTGAGAAGATGCGCGCCGACAGCTTGGCCGTGCTGAAGGCTCTCCCCGGCGTCCAGGTCTTTGCGCCATCGGTAGCGGCCGATGGCGAGACCCTCTCCGCAGCAAGCGGAGCCACGCCCCACGGCGCCATACACAATCTGGACGAGGGCGAGACGGTGGCGGAGTTCTTCCAGGCGCAGCGCATCGACGCCCTGGTCATCTGCCCGCTCGACTTCGGTGACGAGCGCTCCGCCTGCAAGATCGCCGAGGAGCTGAACGTCCCGGTGTTCCTGTATGCAACGAAGGAACCGCCGGTTCCGGAGCGCCCGAGTCTCGCTCGTGTGTCGGACTCCTACTGCGGAAACCTGGGCATCTCCTCGGGGCTGCACCGGCGGCGAATCCGCTTCCAGTTCGGCGGTCTGTTCTTCCCCGAGGACCCCGGTCTCAAGGCGCAGCTCGATCTCTTCCTGCGTGCGGTGGCGGTGGGGAAGGGTCTGCGCAACGCCCGCATCGGCCAGGTCGGAGTCCGGCCGCCAACCTTCGAGACCGTCAGCTATGACGAAGGTGCGATGGTTCGCAAGTTCGGCCAAAACGTCATCTGGACCAATCTGGATGACATCGTCGCCGCGGCGAAGGACTACGCCGACGATGCTCCGGAGGTGCTCGAAGCGATCGCCCGGGTGCGGGCTTCTGTGCCGACCATCACCGTGGCCGATGACTACCTGATCAACTCTGCGAAGTTTGAGCTTGCCCTGACCGACTTCTGGCGCAGTTCCGGCCTTTCGGCGCTGGCTGTGCAGTGCTGGTACAGCATCCAGCGCGAGATGGGCATCTCCCTGTGCGCCTCCTTTGGCCGCCTCACGAATGCTGGGATGCTCACTGCCTGCGAGGCCGACGTCCTGGGCGCCCTGTCCATGATCGCCAGCCACCGGGCCTCACTCGGAGAGGACCTGCCGCACTTCGTCGACTGGACGATCCAGCACCGCGACGATCCGAACCTGCTCCTGGCCTGGCACTGCGGCAATGCACCTGTCTGCCTGGCCGCTGACCGCTCGCAGATCGCCCTGCGGTCACGCGCCGACATGACTGGCGAGGCGGGCGTCAACCCCGGCGACCCACAGGCAGGGCTGTGCCAGTTCCAGGTGAAGCCCGGTCTGGTCACCTTCTGCCGTCTGGCCGAGTTCGACGGTGACTGGAAGATGCTCATCACGACCGGCTCGATCCTGCCCAGCGATGAGACGAACGCCGGAACCTGGGCCTGGGTCCGCGTGCGCGACCATGCCCGACTGTACCGCACGCTGGTCGAGCAGGGCTTCATCCACCATGCCAGCATGATCCACGGGAACCAGACTCGCGCCCTGGTGCAGGCCTGCAAGTTCCTCGACATCCAGCCCGTAGTGGTGGAGTAGGGGAGGGGCACCATGGCTGAGCTCGATATCGTAGGGATCGGACTCTCGACCCTTGACGTGCTGATTCGACTGGGCGACATGCCCTCCTGGGAGAAGGGCGGCTCCATCAGCAGTTTTGGCCTCGATGGCGGCGGACCGGTCGGCACTGCCTGTGTGGCCGCCTCGCGCCTGGGTGCTCGGGTCGGCTACATCGGCATCGCGGGCAACGACGACGTCGCTCGCCTGAAGATCGACTCCCTCGTGGAGAACGGGGTCGACGTCAGCCACCTCGCGATCCGCGAGCATCCCGAGACCCATGTCATCATTGTCTATGTACACGAGGAGACCGGCGAGCGTGTCTTCGCCGGCCTGAGGAACCTCGGCCGCTCCCCTGTGGAGCCCGGGGAACTGTCCCGCGAGTACATCACCTCCGCCCGCTATCTGCACCTCGATGGCTGGCATCCCGACGCTGCCCTTCAGGCCGCGAAGTGGATGCATGAAGTGGGCGGCACCGTCTGCATCGACTGCGCGAAGACCAACGGTGGCGTGCGTCCCCGGACGGAGGAGCTCGTTCGCAACTGTGACATCGTCATCTGTGGCTCGGGCTTTGCACCGGCGCTGACGGGTCGCTCGGATCTGTGGGAAGCCGGAGAGGCGGTGCTCGACCTCGGACCGCGCATCGTCGTCCAGACCGAGGGCGAGGACGGAAGCTACACCACCACCGCCGACGAGCGCTTCCATACTCCGGCCTTCACGGTCGACGTCCATGACACCACCGGCGCGGGCGACGTCTTCCACGGTGCATATCTCGTCGGCATGCTCCGCGGCTGGGATCTGCAGACCATCGCCACCTTCGCCACGGGTGTCTCCGCTCTCAAGTGCACACGCCTGGGCGGTCGCAAGGGCATTCCCAGCTTCGAGGAGGTTGCCTGCTTCCTGCACGAGCGAGGCGTCGACCTGCCCGTCCCTGTTGCGTGATCGGAGGCCGCCTGAACTCGCCGCAGACCATCTGAGGAGGACCGCAAGATGCGCAAGACCCGAGGCCGTGCGTCCGCCGCGTGCGTGATCCTGGTGTTGCTGGTGACCGGTTGCGGTCTTGCCCAGGAGATCAACGACTGGGAGAACCCCCAGGTGGTCGGTCGCAACAAGGAGGCTCCGCACTGTACGTTGATGCCCTTCCCGGATGCTACTTCGGCCCGGGAGGGCATCAGCTCTTCCTCGCCCTACTACCAGTCTCTCAACGGTGACTGGAAGTTCCACTGGGTGCGCAAGCCCGACGACCGCCCGCTGGACTTCTACAAACCGAGCTTCGACGTCAGCGACTGGGCCACAGTCCCCGTGCCCTCGAACTGGCAGATGCACGGCTACGACATCCCCATCTACACCAATGCGACCTATCCGCACCGCAACGACCCGCCACGCATCCAGCACGACTTCAACCCGGTCGGCTCCTATCGGACGGAGTTCACCGTGCCCGACGCCTGGCAGGGCCGACAGGTCCTCCTCCACTTCGACGGCGTCCAGAGCGCCTTCTACCTGTGGATCAACGGGCAGATGGTCGGCTACAGCGAGGACAGCCGCACGCCGGCCGAGTTCAACCTCACGCGCTACCTTCAGCCCGGTCGAAACCTCCTCGCTGCCGAGGTCTACCGTTGGTGCGATGGCAGCTACCTCGAAGACCAGGACATGTGGCGTCTCAGCGGCATCTACCGCAACGTCTACCTCTACTCGGTCCCGCAGGTCCATCTGCGCGACTTCTTCGTCCGCTGCGACCTCGACGATCAGTACCGCGACGCCGACCTGAAGGTCACGGCGAGTGTCACGAACTACGCCCAGGCGCCTGCCGAGGGGTACACCGTCGAGGTGCGGCTACTGGACTCGCCGCGGGCCTCGGCGATGGTCGCTCCTCTCCTGACAGGCCGTGTGCCCCAGACTGCAACGGGCGCCGAGCAGACCCTCGAGATGCAGGGACGCGTCAGCAATCCGCGCAAGTGGACGGCCGAGAACCCGAACCTGTACGTGGTCCTCCTTACGCTGAAGGACGCCGCCGGTCAGGTGGTTGAGGTCGAGCGCTGCAACTTCGGCTTCCGCGAGATCGAGCTCCGCGACCGCAAGTTCCTGGTCAACGGTGTGCCCACCTATATCAAGGGCGTCAACCGCCACGAGCACGACCCCGACACCGGCAACTACGTCTCGCCCGAGCGGATGCTCGAGGATGTCCTGCTCATGAAGCGCAACAACCTCAACACCGTCCGCACCTGCCACTACCCGGACGATCCCCTCTGGTATGACCTGTGCGACAAGTACGGGATCATGCTGATCGACGAGGCCAACGTGGAGTCGCACGGCGCGACGCGGACGGTTCCGGCCAGTGATCCCCAGTGGACGAAGTCCTGCCTGGACCGCATGGCCCGCATGGTTCAGCGCGACAAGAACCATCCTTCGGTGGTGATCTGGTCCCTTGGAAACGAGGCCGGGCAGGGAAGCAACTTCGCCCGGATGGCCGAGTACACCCATGCCGCGGACAACACCCGCCCGGTTCACTACCAGGGCATGAACAGCGTCGCGGACATGGACAGCACGATGTACCCGCACGTCGATGGACTGGCTGGAGCCGGCCGCTCGGACAGCTCGAAGCCCTTCGTCATGTGCGAGTATGCCCACGCGATGGGCAACGCCGTCGGCAACCTCCAGGAGTACTGGGATGTCATAGACACCTACCCGCGGCTGATCGGTGGCTGCATCTGGGACTGGGTGGACCAGGGGATCCGCAAGTACGCCACGCCCTCGATGCTGACTCCGGAGGCCAGTCGCGTGGGCAGCAAGGCGACCCTGTATGGGTCGCTCGCTGACGGCCTGCGGGGCAAGGCGCTGTCCGGTGGCTATGTGGCCCTCGCCGACAGTCCCGAGCTCGACATCACAGGCACGCAACTGACGCTCGAGGCCTGGGTGAGGCCCGAGCCACGAGCCGGGTTCTGCCCGATCGTCGGCAAGGGCGACACGCAGTACATGCTCCGCACGCGCGAGGGCTCGCTGGAGTTCTTCATCTACGACGGACAGTGGCACACCCTTAGCGCCGCCCTCCCAGGCGATTGGTACGGCAAGTGGCATCACGTGGCCGGAGTCTACGACGGCAAGGAGCTCCGGCTCTACCGTGACGGCGCGCTGCAGGGAACCTTGCCCTGCACGGTCCCGATCACTTCCTCCGACTACCCCGTCAACGTGGGCCGCAACTCGCAGGTCACCGACCGCTTCTTCGCCGGGGCGATCGATCAGGTGCGCCTCTACAACCAGGCGCTCCCGGCGGAGCAGCTCGGACAGGTCAACGCTACCCCACCGGCGTCGGCAGTGCTCTGGCTCGACTTCGATCAGTCCTCGCCCGACCCGTCCTTTGAGCGCAAGTGGTTCTGGGCCTATGGCGGCGACTACGGCGACCGCCCCAATAGCGGCAACTTCTGCATGAACGGTCTGGTGTTCCCCGACCGCGAGGTCCCGCCGAAGCTGTGGGAGGTCAAGAAAGTCTATCAGTACATCGGCTTCGCGCCTGACGACCTCCTATCCGGTCGCCTCAAGATCCGCAACCGCTACTACGACACGAACCTCGACCGGTTCTATCCGACATGGTCGCTTCTGGAGAACGGCGTCGAGTTGCAGCGCGGTGAGTTGTCGCCGATCCCGCTGGCTCCGGGTGCCGAGACCACACTAACGGTTCCCTTCAAGCTCCCGGTGCCCAGGCCCGGTGCCGAGTACTGGGTGCGCGTCGACTTCCACCTGAACCAGGACACCCTCTGGGCCGAGAAGGGCCACACCGTCGCCTGGGAGCAGTACCAGATCCCGCTCGCGACACCTGCTCGACCCACTCTCGATCTGGCCGGTCTGCCGTCGGTGAAGGTGCAGGATAGCGGCGACCAGATTACCCTCAGCGGGCCGCGCTTCTCCGCCACTTTCGATCGCAAGGTCGGTGCGCTCACCTCCCTGGTCTACGATGGCCGCACGATCTTCGCCCCGACGACCGGCGCCATCACCGGCCCTGTGTTCGACGCCTTCCGTGCACCAACGAACAACGATGTAGGACTGACGGGCGCATGGTCAAGAGCCGGACTCAGCAAGCTCACTCGTCGCGTCGAAGCCTTCGAGGTGGACAGCTCCGACCCGCGTGCCGTGCGAGTCCATCTCCGCAGCTTCAGCACCGGCGCACCGAACACCGGCTTCACCCACGACTGCCTCTATACGGTCCTCGGCAACGGGACCCTCCACGTCGACAACGCCATCACCCCTCAGGGCGCGCTGCCGACGCTCCCGCGTCTTGGTGTGCGCATGGCTCTTGTTCCGGGCTTCGAGAACCTGGAGTGGTATGGCCGTGGGCCGCATGAGAACTAC
The DNA here is from genome assembly GCA_039679385.1 of Armatimonadia bacterium. NCBI lineage: Bacteria > Bacillati > Armatimonadota > Armatimonadia > Armatimonadia bacterium. The sequence goes on from JBDKVB010000029.1 coordinate 33,746, forward strand.
GTGGACCGCAAGCGCAGCGCCGAGGTCGGCCGGTATCGCAGCACCGTCACCGAGCAGTACGTCCGCTATCCGTGGCCGCAGGAGACGGGCAACCGCGAGGACGTCCGCTGGCTGACTCTCACCGACAAGTCCGGTGGTGGCGTGCTCGTCGTCGCCGACAAGGCCCTCGCGACGGCCGCCCTGCACTTCACCGCTGAGGACCTCTCTCGCGCCAAGCACATCAACGAGCTCACTCCCAGGCCCGAGACGATCCTCTGCCTGGATTACGCGCAGTGCGGCCTCGGCAATGGCAGTTGCGGGCCGGGCGTCCTGGACAAGTACGCACTCCGTCCGCGTCCCTGCCAGTACGGGTTCTGCCTGCAGCCTTACTCGCCCGCCGACGGCGATCCGCAGGCTCTGGCCGACCGTGTCCTGCCCTTGGCCGGTGCGCCTCAGATCAACCGCGATGCGGAGGGTCGTGTCGGGATCACCGCGCCAGACGGCGTCGCGGTCCGCTATACGCTCGATGGCAGCGAGCCGACGTCGCAGTCCACGCTCTATACCGGCCCCTTCGCCTTCCTCAACGGCGGCATCATCAAGGCCCGCAGTTACGGCCAGGGCCTCTTGCCCGGCAGAACCGTCGAGGCGACCTTCCCGCGTCACCTCTGGGAGCTGTCGCGAGGCAAGCCGGCGTCGGCCTCCTCAGTGGAGAACGAAGGCCGGGCTCCTGCCGCAGGCAATGACGGCGACACTGCGACCCGTTGGTGCGCAGCCGGTGGCAGCGTGCCCCAGTGGTGGCAGGTCGACCTTCAGGAGCCCCGCGAGCTAAGCGCGTGCGAAATCCTGTGGGAGTTCGATGACCGGAGCTACGGCTACCGCCTTGAGGGCTCCCTCGACGGCAAGCAGTGGACGAAGCTGGTCGACCGCGAGGCACGCCCGCAGTCAGGGGAGGTCCAGCGCCACGACTTCGCGACCACGAAGGCCCGCTACCTGCGCCTGACCGTGACAAAGCTGCAGGAGGACCCGCTCACCTGGGCCAGCCTCTATGAGTTCCGTGCCCTCGGCCAGTAGTCGCGGAGCACTTTCCGTCTCTGCCTTACGAGCGCCAGAACCAAACAGGGCGTCGCCTCCTCTTCGGGAGCGACGCCCTTTGCCTTTGCAGTAGCCCGTACCTTCCGCCTAGCCCGCATTATTCATGAACCTGGCCATGGCGGTGGGTTCTAGTGGTGGTTGGAGGCGCTGTAGCAGGTCCCGCCACAGGTCCTGCACCGGGCAGCCGGAGGCGAAGCCCAGCCATACGCGGCGCGCCGTCTCCCGTACCCGCACACCCAG
>JBDKVB010000030.1 GCA_039679385.1 Armatimonadia bacterium
GGAAAGGCGGCGTGCCAGATCTGCCGCATGGGCCGGCGTGGACTGCTGCTCGGAGGCGGAGGCATCAAAGGTCACGGGTCGTCAACTCCTGCTCGAGGTGTGCCACGTGTCGGGTCAGTGATAGGAAACGGTTGTCGTCGAGTCGCGAGGTGTCGGCCAGCTCATGCAGCAGGGCCAGGACCTCGCCGGGGTCAAGGTTCGGGTTGCGAGCCGCCACGGCCTCTGCAAGTCGCTCGGGACGGTCATCCGGTCGCGCGCCGCCTGCCCGTGCCAGCCGTGAGCGGAAATGCGAGGCGATCATCTCTGCCGCAGCAGTGCGGTGCCCTGCCCTCCGGTACAGCGCAGCGAAGGCCTGCACATACTCCACTGCCGACCGGCCCGAGGGTTGCGTCACCGGGATCGCAGTGCCGAAGCGCACCGTTCGGCCGAGGAGATACAGGCCCAGGGCGAAGAGCGCAGCCAGGATCGCTCGCCGCGGAGCCGAGGTGTCCAGCCCCGACAAGGGTGTGCTATCTGCCCTCCGGCGGTGGTGGTACTCGTCGAACCACACCGTCGCGTCGGGAGCTGCGAAGGACAGGTTGGCAGCGAGGACCACGTTGTCGGCTCGTGGCAGGTCACGGTTCGCCACAAGGTCGGCGTCGCTGAGGAGCAGGACCTGTCCCCTGCCATGACGCAACCGAGCCATGAGCACCCCGCGGTCGTCGGCGACCAGCACTTCGGACCGGGCCGTCAGCAGTCGTCGCGGAAGCGTACTGCGGCGGTCCTTCTGGAAGCGAACCGCGTTGAGTGCCGACTGAACTTCGGTGGCCTCGGGGTTGGCCCTGAGCCGCCAACCCTGGACCTCCAGTCGCCTGACCTCGCGGAGAAGCGGGTCCTTGCCGCGGCCGACCTCGACAGGCTTGTCGCGAGGCCCGGTGTCAACCGCAAGATAGCCAAGCGCCGCCAGAAGGCGAAGGTCGGCCTCCGCAGAGCCTGGGTTCATCCCGCGGTTCGCAGGTCGCGCATCGGGAGCGACTATCAGCGTTCCGCCCTGCCGAACCCACTGCAGGAGCGCGAGAACCTCGCCTTCGGTCGCCACCAGTTGCGGATCGAGGACCCATAGCAGGCGGACCTCCGGGCCCAGCGACGTCCAGGGCTCACCGAGAGTCTGCACCCGCAGGCCCGTCGATTGCAGCAGTTCGCGCAGCGCCTTCGTGCCCCACTGGTTCGTGCGGAGGCTGGAGTGGTCGCAGTACGGGTCGAAGGTCGCCTGGTGAGCCGTCAGGAGCGAGTAGACGACACTGAAGACGACCAGGCAGACCACGATCACGATGGGAAGGGTCCGTGGCTTCACGCCGACCCCTCCCCTGCGGTCCAGATCCGGTCAACTTGCTCTGCACAGATCCGGAAGGTCTCTGCGTCCGCGACGGCTCCCCCGTACAGCACCAGGTCAAGACGCCGGGCCAGGGGCTCGAACTCGCGGGCGATCACGGGGGCTGCCGCAAGAGCTTCGAGGAGCTCCCAGTTCGTGCGCGAGGGGTCGTAGGGAGTGACCTCAAGGCGATCGAGCCTTCGCATCAGGGCCTCAAGGAGGGCGCGGATCGCCTCGAGATACCGGCCCTGCTTCGCCATCGACTCAGCTCGCGCTCGCAGGGCGTCCGGGGACACCTGCCGAACCGACACCGGGGCTTCCTGCCGACGACGCGGACCTGCGAAGGCCATGCGAAGTGTCAGCGCGATGTGATACAGCAGGAGCGCCAGCACCGCGACCAGGAGAAACACGATCACCCAGTACAGCGCCGGCCAGGCCTCCTTGAGAGCATGGACCTGCGGCGACCAAGCGCCGAAGAGGTCAGAGAGCCATTCCACAATCCGCTGCAGGAGCTTGCGCAGCCAGGGCGCTTCGGCCTGCTGGTACTCGCGTTGTGCGAGGATGCGGGCCAACTCTTCCCGCAGCTTCGCCACGGGTGGTCGTGCGAGAACCGCTGCCAGAGCCAGACCGGCGCCCCCACACAGGCAGGCAAGGACCACCACGGCCCTCAACCGTGAGGAAGGACGCGACCTGGGATCTCGGTCCAGGGGACTGGGGAGCCTGCAGACCATGTCTGTGCGGGCCTTGCGAAGGGAATCTGGTGTTTGCAGGGGTCTATTCGCGTGCTGCGGGGCAAAGCCCTTCAGTGTGAGCAAGGTCAGGAGGCAGGCGTGTTGTCTCGGAGCGAAGGAGCCACAGTGAGCTTGGCAAACTCGTGGTGATCAGAAGGTGTGTGTGGGAAGGGGGCGAATACCGCATATGTATGGGCCCGAAAGCCTTCGAGAGACGGTGAAATCTCATGCGAAGAGTACTAGTAGGCATAGCATTGCTCCTGGTCGGGGCGGCCGCCGTCGCCGATCCGCCATCCTGGGAGGCCGGTCGGACGAAGGACGCGCCGACGATTGATGGGAAGCTGGACGATGCATGCTGGAAGGACCAGACGCTGGTCAGCAACTTCGTGGATGCACGCACAGGCCAGGCGGCACGGGCGCAGAGCCTGTTCCGGGTGCTGTACGACGACACGGCGCTGTACCTGGCGGTTCAGTGTCTCGACCCGCAGGTGAAAGGCCTGCGCGCCACCCTGGAGGCTCGTGATGACACAGTCTGGGACGACGACTGTGTCGAGGTGCTGCTCGACCCGAGCAATCGCCGCGACAGCTATGCTCGTCTGGTGATGAACCCGAAGGGCGCCCTGTATGACGCCTGGATGACCCATGGCGGGGTCACCACCGACATGGACTACGAGTCCGGAGCCCAGGTGGCCGCCGCCACGACGGCCGAAGGCTGGCAACTTGAGGTCAAGGTCCCCTATGCCGGGCTGAGGCTGCCCGGGGATGTGAAGAGCACCTGGGGTCTGAATCTGTGCCGGCACAAGAAGACGCAGCCGACGGAAGACTCCTGCTGGTCGGGACCGCAGGGCGACCAGGCTGAGCAGTTTGGAGCCCTGACGGACCTGAAGGTGAACTTCCGGGCGCAGCTGGTCTCCATCGACACCCCACAGTTCGTCGATCCTCGCTATGACGAGGGCAAGCTCATCGGGACGCTTCGAGTACCCTACGTGAACTGGACCGGCCGAGGCGTCGCCACGCGCATCAAGGCCACCTTCAAGAGCCTTGAGGGGCTGTCCAGTGAGAACCAGACTGAGGCCAATCTCGGCCGCGGCAGAGGCGTGCTGACGGTCCCGGTGGTCGTTGGCAAGCCGGGCTTCTCCGACGTGAGCCTTGAGGTGGTCCGGCGCCAGCCTGAGAGCGTGCTGTTCGCAGGGCGCTTCCCGATGCGTCTGGACTACCCGCCCATCACCATCTCCCTGGAGGAGCCCGCCTACCGCGACACGATCTACGCAAGCCTTCCGTCGCCCGAGATCGTGTGCCGGATGAAGGTCAATGCGCCGATCCGCGACCTGTCAGGCTGTGAGCTACGGGCCGCCCTGAGTGCAGGCAACACGGAGATGTCCGTGCGGACGGTGCGTACGCTCCTGCCACGCGGTGAGGCCACCGTGGCCTTCTCCAGCGAGATCATCCCGGCGGGCGACTACCTGATTCGTGCGCAGGTGCTCAAGCAGGGAGAGGTCATCGTCGAGAGTGCGAAGGTGGTCCGCAAGCTCAAGCCGCAGGCACGCGAGGTGATCCTGGACGCCCAGGGGCATCTGCGCGTCAACGGTCGGCGGTTCTACCCCTTCGGCTTCGCGGACTCCGGCGCAGACGCACGGATGCTGCAGGCCAGGTGCAACACCATCCACCTCGCCCAGGCCTGGAAACTGGCCCGCGACGGCAAGCTTCAGGCAGCCCTGGATGACGCCCGGAAGCTGAGCCTTGGGGTGGTCCTGCCACCGTACCCGGACGAGGTTACCTCCTACGGCTTCCGCGGTCGTGCAGTGGTAACGGAGGAGGACCTGCGGGATATCCAGACCTTCGTAGCAGAGTACGCCTCGCATCCGGCCGTGCTTGCCTGGGAAGTGTGCAGGGAACCCCGGGGAGCGCTCTGGCGGGCAAGCCTGGAGAAGGTCTACCAGACCGTCACCGCCGCCGACCCGTATCACCCCTGCGTGGCGGTGGACGGCGATGCAGCCCTGCTGTCGCGGATGAGCTACGCCTCGGACATCCCGTGCCTGGTCGCCACGCCTGGGTTTGCCGCCGAGGGTGGCCCACGTCAGCCCCTGGCGACGATCTCACAGGCGCTCGCCGATGTGGCTGCAGGCCAGCCGACCCTCCGTGCACCGTGGCTGATGCCCCAGGGGTCTAGTCAGGGCGATCTGAGCCCAGAGCGGGCTGCCACCGACCGTGCACCGACCCTGTCCGAGGTGCGCTGCATGCACTACCTGGGTCTGCTCGGAGGCGCTGAGGGGATTCTGGCTCAGGACTGGACGCGGGCGATCAAGCACCCCTCCGTATGGAACACCTACAAGGAGGCGCTGGGACCGGAAATGGCGATCCTGGTGCCGATGCTGCAGGGCGGCGAGCCCGTGGCAAACTGCCGGGTCGCCAACTTCCCGCAGACGCCGAAGGCCGACGTGGTACTGCAAGCCTGGAAGGACGCCGAGGGACTGGCGATCGTGGTTGTGAACCGCGGTCCTGAGGAGGCCAAGGTAAGGGTCTTCGTTCCTCGCTCCGGAGGGAAGCGCTTCCGGGTGCTGGCCGAAGACAGGTATGTGGTGACGGTGACCGACAGCTTCGACGAGACCCTTCCGCCCTACGGCGTGCATATCTACACCGACAAGCAGAAGCTGCCGTCGATTCTGCCGCTGGAGCAGTTGGCGCAGCACATCAAGAATGACGAGGCCGCACAGAAGCAGACGTGGTAAGCACTCGAAGGCAGGAGGAGCTCCACTAACGCCGCGGCTCGCGGCAAAGCTCACCTGAATGCAAACGCCGGCAACGGCAATCCGCCAGGAGGATGTCATGTCACAGGTTCGTGTCGCACTCATCGGCTGTGGGGGCATGGGCAAGTCGCTCATCAACCAACTGAAGACCCTCGACACCGCGACGCTGGTCGCCGGCGTTGACCCCTTTGAGGCAGCTCGCGAGGCCTTCACGAAGGACTATGAGGTGCCGAGCTACGCCACGCTGCAGGAGGTTCTCGACGCCCAGAACCCCGATGCGGTGGTCGTAGCCGTGCCCAACGACCAGCACGCACCCATGACCATTGCCGCAGCCGAAGCCGGTCGCCACGTGTTCTGCGAGAAGCCCATGTCGCTCACTCTTGCCGACTGCCAGGCCATGATCGACGCCTGCAACAAGGCGAAGGTCAAGCTGCAGATCGGGCAGGTTCTGCGCTATATCGCGGACTTCGACAAGACGCTGCGCATGATCAAGGACGGCGACCTGGGCGAGCCGCGACACGGCATCATCTGCCGCTACTCGGCCCCCAAGGAGAACTGGAACCATACCTGGCGGGACGATCCGACCAAGGTCGGGCACTACCTGTTCGAGGTGGCCGTGCACGAGCTGGACTTCGCACGCTGCGTCTTCGGCAAGCCAGTCGCTGTGACCGCCTGGAGCACGCCCATGACCGGTGAGCAGGCCCTGTGGAACAGCGTGACTACTGCCGTCGTCGAGTTTGAGAACGGCGGCGTTTGCACCTTCATCGAGGGCATGTTGAACGTCATCGGCCGCAGTGAGGTCGAGATCTCGGGGACCGGCGGCGCCGTGCGGTTCCACTGGGGCAAGGACTTCATCTACCGGTCCGCCAACGGTCGCGAGAACTTCGACAAGACCGGCGCAGAGATCGCCGAGGGCGTCGA